>NZ_OBMS01000012.1:0-122101 GCF_900217715.1 Bacteroides sp. AR29 | reverse complement strand
ATCGGTATACCACACTCTTGAAACAGGCGCACATATCTGCGCACCGTGTTGCGGGAAAGCTCAAAGCTCCTGCTTATCTGCTTTATCCCCATCCCCAATGCGTAACATTGGAGGATGTTTGCTATCTTTGTTGTCATAGTAGAAATGATTTTATCCCACCGGTCAAGACGGGAATCAAATCTACGAAAAATCCCCTGCCGGGCATTGCCAAGCAGGGGTATTTTTATATTGGAATCAAGGGGGTAGGATTATTTTAGCACAAGGGGGCAGAATCGCTTGGTTTTAGGGGGCAGCTTACACTGGATTTTCCAGCAATGATGAAGAAGTTCTTTTTCATATACTTTACGATTTAATCTTAACCCTATTCCGTTTCGTATTAAACAAAAAGCCGCCTAATCATTATTAAACGGCTTTCCTAATATCTGTTTGAATCAGTTTACTTGATAATATCCAGTGCCTTGAAGCATTTGGTCAACTTCTCTACAGCGTAATCCACTTGTTCTACGGTGTGGGTAGCCATCAACGCTACGCGCACCAGCGTATCTTGTGGGGCACACGCGGGCGGAATAACCGGGTTGATGAAGATACCTTCGTCAAAAGCCAGCTTCGTTACTATAAATGTCTTCTCTGTATCACGCACATAGAGAGGAATGATAGGAGATTCTGTCTCACCGATTTCGAAGCCTGCATCGCGGAACTTCTTCAAAGCATAGTTAGTGATGTCCCACAGACGTTGGATGCGTTCAGGTTCGGACTTGATGATGTGAAGCGCCTCGCGAGCTGCAGCCGTAGCAGCAGGTGTGCTACTTGCCTGGAATATATAGGAACGGGCATTGTGGCGCAGCCAATTGATTACCGCCTTGTCTCCAGCCACAAAACCGCCGATAGAAGCCAACGACTTGCTGAATGTACCCATAATCAGGTCTACATCTTCGGTAACACCGAAATGATCGCAAACGCCACGGCCTTGTTTTCCGAATACTCCCAAGCCGTGAGCTTCGTCCACATAAATGCTGGCATTGTATTTCTTCTTCAGGCGGACAATCTCAGGCAGATTGGCCAAGTCACCTTCCATGGAAAATACTCCATCCACAACAATCAGCTTTACAGCATCCGGTTCGCATTTCTGGAGTTCTTTTTCCAAAGCCTCCATATCGTTATGCTTGTACTTCAACTGAGTGGCAAATGCAAGACGGCGGCCATCTACAATGGAAGCGTGGTCACGGTCATCACAAATAATATAATCCCCACGGCCTACAACGGCAGGAATAATACCTTCGTTTACAGTAAATCCGGTAGAAAAACAGAGTGCTTCATCTTTTCCTACGAATTCAGCCAATTCCTTCTCCAGTTCAACATGTATATCGAGTGTTCCGTTCAGAAAGCGGGAACCTGCACAACCGGTGCCATATTTTTCTGTGGCAGCTATCGAGGCATCAATGATACGCTTGTCATATGTCAGTCCCATATATGCATTAGAGCCGAACATCAGAACCTTTTTACCATCCATCATTACCTCTGTATCCTGATGGCTGTTAATTGTGCGGAAATAAGGATATACGCCTTTTGCCATAAACTGCTGCGGCAGGTCGTATTTCGCAAATTTGTCTTGTAGTAAACCCATGAAATATCTTTTATATAATGAATATTTAATTCTATTAAATACAAGTCTTAAAAAACAGGGGGCAAAGATAGCAAAATATGTCGGTATATGTTCTATTTACATTAAAAAAACTACTTATACTTATTTTAAAAAGAATTATGTGGTTAATTTTTCAGATATTTATATTACTTTTGCCAGTTGGAAAACCTGCATAGCAACAACCCTTGCATGAACGAAAACAAGAAGAAAATAGCATTCATCATAAACCCCATATCCGGCACTCAGAGTAAGGAGCAGATACTGAAGTGGCTCGATGAAAAACTGGATAAGGAAAGGTATGCACAAGAAGTGATTTATACCGAACGGGCAGGCCATGCCGTAGAGATAGCGGCACAGAAGGCACAAGAAGATGCACATGCCGTCATCGCCATAGGAGGAGACGGCACCATCAATGAGATAGCCCGCTCACTGGTACATACAAAAACCGCTTTGGGCATCATTCCCTGCGGTTCCGGCAACGGACTTGCCCGCCATCTGCAGATTCCGATGGAGCCGAAAAAGGCCATCGACATCATCAATGACGGACTGATAGACATCATTGACTACGGAAAAATCAACGATGTGCCTTTCTTCTGCACCTGCGGCGTGGGATTCGACGCATTTGTAAGCCTGCAATTCTCCAAGGCGGGAAGGAGAGGACCACTCACTTATCTGGAAAAGACTCTGCTCGAAAGCCTGAAGTACCGTCCGGAAACCTATGAACTGGAAATGGACGGCAGCACCCTGCGATACAAGGCGTTCCTGATAGCCTGCGGAAACGCATCGCAATATGGAAACAATGCGTATATTGCCCCACAAGCCACCTTGAACGACGGACTGCTGGACGTCACCATACTCGAGCCGTTCACTGTGCTCGATGTACCGTCGCTCTCTTTCCAGCTCTTCAACAAGACCATTGACCAGAACAGCCGGATTAAGACGTTCCGTTGCCAGACACTCCGTATTCACCGTTCTAAACCGGGGGTAGTCCACTTTGACGGCGACCCGATGATGATGGGAGAGAATGTAGATGTAAAGATTATGAAGAAAGGACTGCAGGTCATTGTTCCCCGGGATGCGGAAAAAGACACTTCGAATGTCTTGCAGCGGGCACAAGACTATATCAACGGACTGAAACAAATTAATGATGCTTTTGTGGAAGACATCGCCCATAAAAACAAGATGATACTGGATAAAGGCAAAAGGCAATTCAAGAAACTGACAAAAATGTAATGTTGTAAAAAAGGTACTAAAGGAGTTTCTGAAAATAACTTTCCCCTTTTGATGCGCCATATAATATGTTTTATGTATTTTTGCATGTTCAAAATAGTAAATAAGTAAATCGTCAAACAGTAAATAAAAAGATGTATAGATCACACACCTGCGGAGAACTCCGTATCTCCGATGTTAACAAGCAAGTGACGCTGGCAGGTTGGGTACAGCGCAGCCGTAAGATGGGAGGCATGACTTTCATTGACCTCCGCGACCGTTACGGAATTACCCAATTAGTGTTCAACGAAGAGGTGAATGCCGAACTTTGCGAGCGTGCCAACCGCTTGGGCCGTGAATTCGTAATCCAGGTTAAGGGTACCGTCAACGAACGTTTCAGCAAAAACCAGCATATCCCGACGGGAGACATTGAAATCATCGTATCGGAACTGGATGTTCTGAACTCATCGCTGACCCCTCCCTTCACCATCGAGGAAAATACGGACGGTGGCGACGATATCCGCATGAAGTACCGTTATCTAGACCTGCGCCGTGCCAATGTACGCAGCAATCTGGAGCTTCGCCATAAAATGACAATTGAAGTACGCAAATACCTGGACAGCCAGGGATTCATCGAAGTGGAAACTCCGATTCTGGTAGGCTCCACGCCCGAAGGTGCACGCGATTTCGTCGTTCCATCACGCATGAACCCGGGACAATTCTATGCCTTGCCTCAAAGCCCGCAGACACTGAAACAGTTGTTGATGGTTTCCGGTTTCGACCGTTACTTCCAGATAGCCAAATGCTTCCGTGACGAAGACCTGCGTGCCGACCGCCAGCCGGAATTCACACAGATTGACTGCGAAATGTCTTTTGTGGAGCAGGATGACGTCATCAACCTCTTCGAAGGCATGGCCAAATATCTGTTCAAGGAAATCCGTGGCGTAGAGATGAACGAGCCGTTCATGCGCATGCCATGGGCAGACGCCATGAAATATTACGGCAGCGACAAGCCCGACCTCCGTTTCGGCATGAAGTTCGTGGAACTGATGGACATCATGAAGGGACACGGATTCCCGGTATTCGACAATGCCGCCTACATCGGCGGTATCTGCGCAGAAGGCGCCGCACACTATACACGCAAACAGCTGGATGCACTGACCGAATTCGTGAAAAGACCGCAAATCGGTGCCAAAGGTATGGTATACGCGCGCGTAGAGGCAGACGGCAACGTAAAATCAAGTGTCGACAAGTTCTATGCGCAGGAAGTATTGCAGGAAATGAAGGCTGCTTTCAACGCCAAGCCGGGTGACCTGATTCTGATTCTGAGCGGTGACGACGCCATGAAGACCCGCAAGCAACTGAACGAGTTGCGCCTTGAAATGGGTAACCAACTGGGATTGCGCGACAAGAACAAGTTCGTCTGCCTTTGGGTGGTTGACTTCCCGATGTTTGAGTGGAGCGATGAAGAAGGCCGCCTGATGGCTATGCACCACCCGTTCACCCATCCGAAAGACGAAGATATTCCTTTGCTGGATACAGACCCGGCAGCTGTCCGTGCAGATGCATACGACATGGTGTGCAACGGTATTGAAGTGGGTGGAGGTTCCATCCGTATCCACGATGCACAGTTGCAGGCCAAAATGTTCGAGATTCTCGGATTCACTCCCGAGAAGGCTCAGGAGCAGTTCGGCTTCCTGATGAATGCCTTCAAATACGGTGCACCTCCTCACGGTGGTCTGGCATACGGTCTGGACCGTTGGGTCAGCATCTTCGCAGGTCTCGACAGTATCCGCGACTGCATTGCATTCCCCAAAAACAACAGTGGACGCGATGTAATGCTGGATGCACCTTCGGCTATTGACCAGAAGCAGCTGGACGAACTGAATCTGACTGTTGAAGTGAAAGAGTAAAAGCAGATACAGAGTAGGAGAGTGAAAGAGTCTGCACGCATTTTTCGTTTTGCGGTAATCGGCACGCTGAATGCCTTGATTATGGCTGTTACCGTTTGGGTAATGATGGACGAACTGGACATCAACTATATGCTCTCCAATGTAACCGCATATATACTTGCACAGATACACAACTTCATCTGGTGCAAGTATTGGATATTCCCTACAGAAAAAAAGAGCAACACTTGGCGACAAGTGCTGCTCTTTTCTATAGCTTTCGGAATGGCTTACGGAGCGCAATTCCTTTTCCTCATAGGGCTGGTGGAGGGACTGGACTGCAACGAATACCTTGCCCAGTTCCTGGGATTATTCATCTACGGAAGTGTCAATTTCCTGATGAACAAACGGGTGACATTCCGTTAGTTCTCCCCCAGAGATCCCCGTCGTTATCAGTCAAGAAATCGTTTTGTCAATCCGGCATAGGCATCAATTCTGCGGTCGCGCAGGAAAGGCCACCAACGGCGTACATTTTCCGAACGTTCCAAGTCCACCTCTACAACGATATTTTCCGGCCGTTCGTTTCCTGCTTGGGCCAGGAACTCGCCTTGCGGTCCGGCCACAAAACTATTTCCCCAAAACAAGATACCATTGGTCTGCATGGAAGGATCCGGCTCATGTCCCACACGGTTCACTGAAACAACCGGCAAGCCGTTGGCCACAGCATGTCCACGCTGGGAGATAATCCAAGCATTGAGCTGACGCGCCTTTTCATCATCCGTATCACTGCTTTCCCAACCGATAGCCGTAGGATATATCAGTATTTCAGCTCCCTTCAGCGCCATCAGACGTGCTGCTTCCGGATACCATTGGTCCCAGCACACCAAAACTCCCAATTTGCCCAAAGATGTCTGAATAGGTTCGAAGCCTATATCACCGGGAGTAAAATAGAATTTCTCATAATAGGCGGGGTCATCAGGAATATGCATCTTCCGGTATTTCCCGGCAATGCTGCCGTCACGTTCAAAAACAACCGCTGTGTTATGATACAATCCGGGAGCGCGTTTCTCGAACAGAGAAGTGACCAGCACAATATCGTTGGCAGCAGCCAACTCTGAATAGAATCCCGTAGAAGGACCGGGAATCGGTTCTGCCAAGTCGAACAACTGCGTGTTTTCCGTCTGACAGAAATACAGAGAGTTATGCAGCTCCTGCAAAACAACCAATTGAGCCCCATGCGCCGCACATGCCTCTATACTTTTGGCCAAATTCATTAAATTAGTCCTGAGGTCCTTGGTATTGGCCTGCTGGATAATACCTACTTTTATTTTTCTTGTCATCTTATTCTATGGTTTATTGTTTTACTATGTATAATCGACATTACTTCAACACCCCTACGGGATATTGCATGGTAACACAATGCAAAGAGCCGTGTTGCTTAATCAAAGCACGGCAATCTATCCCGATAATTTCATAACCGGGAAAAGCCTCCCGCAACACTTCCCCCGCGCGGGCATCATTCTCCGGCTGGCGATAGGTGGGGTAAAGCACTGCATCATTCAGAATCAAGAAATTAGCGTAAGTGGCAGGAAGCCGTTCCCCTTCCTCTTCTATCTTATCGGCCATGGGCAAAGCCAGCAAACGGTAAGGTTCCCCCTTCAACGTACGGAAAGTCTTCAGTTGCTCCTCCATGCGATGCAGTTCTTCGTAATGCTCATCATCCGCATCCTTGCATTGTACATAGGCTATCGTGTCGGCAGGGCAGAAACGGGCCAGCGTGTCTATATGACTGTCCGTATCGTCACCTGCCAAATAACCGTGGTCCAGCCAAAGAACACGTTGCAGGTGAAAAACGGAACGAAGATATTCCTCAATTTCCACCCGGTTCATCTGTCCGTTCCGGTTAGGCGAAAGCAGGCATTCGGAGGTGGTGAGCAACGTACCCATGCCGTCACTTTCGATGGAACCGCCTTCAAGGACAAACCCCAAGCGATTTACATACTTTCCTTTCATCACTTCCGACTCCACCGCACGACGCGTAATCAAATTATCCTTATCGGATGCAAACTTCAATCCCCACCCGTTGAACTTAAAGTCGAGCAGAGATACACCGTCAGCATCCAGTAGGGTGATGGCTCCATGGTCGCGTGCCCAAGTATCATTCGTCTCACACTTCAGGAAACGGACATTTTCCATATTCACCCTGCCGAGAATCTGTTTCTTCACCTCATCCGGTTCTGGGGTTACAATCAGCAATGTCTCCCGGGCGGCTATTTCGTGGGCAATGGCTACAAAACATTCCTGCACTTCGTCCAACATATAGGTCCAGTCTGTACCCGCATGGGGCCATGTAAGCTGTATGCCGCTTTGCAAAGCCCATTCGGCAGGCAAGTGGGGAGCACGTGTCTCTACCTGAAAAGTCATATTCTTGCCAAAACGCACCTGACAGTCCTTCTCTGCGGCACCACCCAGCGGCAGTCCTACAAAATATCCCATATTATTTATCTTTTCTAATTCGTTACTTTTTAAGTTAGCAGAGAGAGGGAGAATAAACCTTAGGTTTAGAATTGCCAAACCTCTACTTCAGACTTCTAAACCTCTACTCTATGATTGTAAACCTCTACTCGTCAATTATCACTTATCTTCCTTCGGTTTCCGGTCGAAGAACGGATTCTTGGAGGATGCACTCACCGGAATGGCAAAGACTGTCTTGCATTCTTTCAGCCAATCCAAACGCTGGGCGGCAAGTCCGGCAGAAAACATCACACGGGTATCCACCCTCAAATCGGCAGCCATGGCACAAGCCGAACCTACAGCTATCCCTACATCCACCGTATTCAAAGCACAAGGTACTCCCTCCGGACGACCGGCACAAGTGGGAAAACCGCAGTGTCCGCAATTCAAACTTTGCGTCTGCTCGCGCGTACCTATTATAATTACACATTCAGCCTGCAAAATGTTGTCCGCATCACGGAGAAAGAACTTCATACCGTGCTCTTCAACCATAGCGACCATCTTTTCAGACAGCTTCTTAATGTCTTCACCCGTAACCAGCGCAGCTTCAATCACATCAATACCTTTTCCTTTCGGTGCCGTGCGCGCAGCAGTCAGCATTTGCCTTGCCACGTCAAGCACATGTTCGTGGCGGCAATCCCGTTCATTCTGTATCATAGTCTTTCTTTCCTGAATTAATTAGTGCGTCAAAGATAGCACAAATATTTTTTTGCACTATCTTTGCGATACAGAAAGATTAAAGGAACACCATGCTGCAAATAGAAAATGCCAGTATCGCCTACGGCAACGATATACTTTTCTCGGGTTTCAACCTGCAATTGGAAAGGGGAGAGATAGCCAGTATCTCCGGCCCTTCGGGATGCGGAAAGTCGTCACTGCTGAATGCCATACTTGGATTTACTCCGTTAAAAGAAGGACGCATCGTCTTGAACGGCATTCTGCTGGATAAAGGAAACGTCGACGTTGTCCGTAAGCAGACTGCATGGATTCCACAAGAACTGGCATTGCCGCTGGAATGGGTAAAGGACATGGTACAATTGCCCTTCGGTTTAAAGGCAAACCGGGGTACACCCTTTTCTGAAACCCGTTTATTTGCATGTTTCGAGGATTTGGGTCTGGAACAAGAGTTATATTACAAACGGGTGAACGAAATATCCGGAGGCCAACGCCAACGGATGATGATAGCCGTAGCCTCAATGATTGGCAAACCACTGACCATTGTCGATGAACCGACTTCCGCTCTCGACTCCGGTTCCGCGGAAAAAGTACTCTCTTTCTTCCGCAGGCAGACAGAAAATGGAAGTGCCATACTGACCGTATCCCATGACAAAAGATTCGCCAACGGATGTGACCGACATATAATCATGAAATAACATACACACTATTGGGAACCATAGATATATCATACCTCAGCCTGGGCATCGGATTATTGCTATTATTAATACCGCTGTTTTACATCTGGAAGTTCAAGACCGGACTGTTGCGCGCTACTGTGATAGGTACAGCACGCATGATTGTCCAGTTGTTCTTCATCGGCATATACTTGAACTACCTCTTTTTATGGGATAACCCGTGGATAAACTTTCTATGGGTAATTGTCATGATATTTGTAGCATCGCAGACGGCATTGGCACGAACACAATTGAAGAGGAAGATTCTGCTCCTGCCCATATCCGCAGGTTTCTTATGCAGTGTAGTATGTGTAGGCTTGTACTTTATCGGAATAGTACTGAGAGTGGAAAACGTATTCAGCGCCCGGTATTTCATCCCTATTTTCGGCATACTGATGGGCAACATGCTATCCAGTAACGTCATAGCCCTCAACACCTATTATAGTGGACTGAAACGGGAACAACAGCTTTACCGGTATCTTCTCGGCAATGGTGCTACAAAAGCGGAAGCACAGGCACCTTTCATCCGCCAAGCCATCATCAAATCCTTCAGTCCGCTGATTGCCAATATATCCGTGATGGGGCTGGTTGCTTTTCCGGGAACCATGATTGGCCAGATATTGGGTGGCAGCAGCCCGAATGTGGCCATCAAATATCAGATGATGATTATGGTCATCACCTTTACCGCCTCCATGCTGTCACTGATGATTACAATCTCTCTGGCTTCCCGCAAGTCGTTCGATGCCTACGGCAAGCTACTGCCGGTGATGGTAGAGAAGAAGGGAAAAAAGGAGCATAAATAACTTCAACGGTGGTGGGCATCCAGTTTTCCGGGGAGATAGCGTAGCTGCACATATTGTACGCCCGGTTTCACAAAGCCGCTGTCCAACATCACTTTCTTTACACGGAATTCTTCAAGCCTATACTGCAGGTAACTTTTGATGCGTTGACTTTGCGGCTTGGTATATGCCAGCAGATTAACTTTTCCCAGCGAATCAATCTCTACCCTTGCCTTGACGGTGCGTAGAGAAAGAGGACCGTCTTTTTTCTTAGCCTGATAATCTTTATCCTTGTCTACCCAAAAGATAGCCGTAGCCTTGGGAGTAGTATCTACCGGCTCCTCCATATCCTCAGATACATCTTTACCGGAACGGTTCGTATCCTGACAAGACAATAACGATAAAAGGAAAAGAAACAAAACAAGTAATGTTTTCATAATAAAGGAGAATAATGTGTCCAACTAATCAAACGTACCCGATGAAGCATATATTATCGGATATATAAAATGTTCTTCACCTTCCGTTTGCGGTTGTTCAAACAATTGTTTGTAGATAGGTTCCGGCTCTGTTTCAGAGAAAAAATCTGCATCAGCAGGATAAATACCATAATACCACCAGGGAGTTCCTTCCATATTATAAGGCTCAATACCCTCGATTACAAACTTATATAATCCAACTGTATCACCATCTTTTATAATGCTTGTATAGGTTCCATAATTGGTCCCCATATTATATCTCAATCCTTTTAAAGGAGCATATTCTTCTTCAGTAAACTCGCCTGCTACATATTTTTTTCTTTTGCATGCAAAAGGAATCTCATATTTTCCTCCATCAGGAGAAAGAATAAAAGGATTGGGTCCATCAACCTCTATTGTATATTCATATTCTACTCCGAATTTTGATAACACCTCGACCAGTTCGTATGCAATATTACTGGCATCGGCGGGAGGGTTGAGCAAAGTTGTTTTTTTCACCAATAAGGTGTATTCATACCCCTTGCTATAATCAAACCCGGCAATTCCTAAAAAGTCCAACGCTTCATATTCATTTTTACCTTCCTCCTTTACCAACATACAATCAATGAAATGATCACTTCCCCAAGGCTGGTAAGTGCCAATCTCGGAAGAGACCTTCATTTTAATGTTTTCTACATTGTCTTGTGGAGTATCACTGTTACAAGAGGTCACACCAATTATAATCAAGAGCGATAAAATTCCGAATAGTTTTTTAGTTTTCATAGATTTAGTTTTATAATAATCGCTCGCAAAGATAGTCTTTTTCGTGATAAAACATTTTTCGATAAGAGTTTTTGTTGGAAGAAAACCGTCTATTACTCAAATTTGTTACTGATATTTTATAAAAAGAATAAAAAACATTCTCAATCCATTGCTTTTTACTATATTTGCAACCAAATTTTCTGTTCACAATGAAAATTAAGGAATTAGTAAGCGCCCTTGAACGGTTCGCGCCTCTGCCATTGCAAGACGGATTTGATAATGCCGGCCTGCAAATCGGATTGACAGATGCGGAAGCAACAGGGGCTTTGTTGTGTCTTGACGTTACTGAAGCTGTACTGGATGAAGCCATTGCATTGGGATATAATGTGGTTATATCACATCACCCTCTCATTTTCAAAGGGTATAAATCCATCACGGGCAGGGATTATGTGGAACGTTGTATCTTGAAAGCCATCAAGAATGACATCGTTGTTTATGCTGCGCACACTAACCTGGATAATGCACCGGGAGGAGTGAACTTCAAGATTGCCGAGAAAATCGGTTTGAAGAATGTCCGTATCCTGGAAGCCAAGGAAAATGCGCTGGTAAAGCTGACCACATTTGTACCGACCGCCCAAGCGGAAGACGTGAGGAAAGCCTTGTTCGACGCTGGATGCGGCAATATCGGCAACTATGATTTGTGCAGTTATAACATGGAAGGCGAGGGGACATTCCGAGCCCGGGAAGGTGCCACCCCATACTGTGGAGCGATAGGGGAGCTGCATACCGAACGTGAAGTACGTATTGAGACAATCATACCCGCCTACAAAAAAGCGGCAACTGTCAAGGCACTGCTTGCGGCACATCCATATGAAGAACCGGTCTATGATATTTATCCCTTGCAAAACTCATGGCCACAAGCCGGAGCCGGTGTCATTGGCGAATTGGAAGTACCGGAGACAGAACTTGAATTCCTGAAACGGATAAAGAAAACCTTCGAAGTAGGGTGTCTCAGACATAACAAACTCCTCGGGCGGGAAATACAGACTGTTGCATTATGTGGCGGCGCCGGCGCTTTCCTAATGCCGCTTGCCATCCGCAACCGTGCAGATGTCTTTATCACCGGCGAGATAAAATACCATGACTATTTCGGACATGATACCGATATATTATTGGCTGAAATAGGGCATTATGAAAGTGAGCAATATACGAAAGAAATATTTTATACAATAATCCGGGATTTGTTTCCTCATTTTGAGGTTCAGATGACCAAAGTGAATACAAACCCCATAAAATACATGTAAGTAAAATGGCTAAAGAAGCAAAAAAAGATCCTCAGGAATTAACCGTAGAACAGAAGTTGAAAGCTTTGTTCCAATTGCAGACAATGCTGTCCAAAATCGATGAAATCAAGACGTTGAGAGGTGAACTTCCACTGGAAGTACAGGACTTGGAAGACGAAATAGCCGGTCTGAGTACCCGTATAGACAGAATCAAGGCAGAAGTTGCCGAGTTGAAATCCTCCATTGCAGGAAAGAAAGTTGAAATTGAAACCGCAAAGGCTTCTGTAGCTAAATATAAAGACCAGCAGGACAACGTACGCAACAACCGCGAATATGACTTCTTAAGCAAGGAAATCGAATTCCAGACATTGGAAATCGAACTCTGCGAAAAGCGTATCAAGGAATTTGCCGCACAAGAGGAAGAAAAATCTCAGGAAGTAGCAGAAAGCACTGCTGCTCTGGAAGAAAGACAAAAAGACCTCGACGTAAAGAAGAGCGAACTGGACGAAATCATCTCCGAGACCAAGCAAGAGGAAGAGAAGCTGAGAGACAAAGCCAAAGAACTGGAAACAAAGATTGAACCCCGTCTGCTTCAGTCCTTCAAACGTATCCGTAAGAATTCACGCAATGGACTGGGTATTGTATACGTACAGCGTGATGCTTGCGGTGGTTGCTTCAACAAGATTCCGCCCCAGAGACAATTGGACATCCGCTCACGCAAGAAAATTATCGTTTGCGAATATTGTGGCCGTATCATGATTGACCCGGAATTAGCAGGTATAACTCCCGAACAGAAAGTGGAAGTTGTAAAGGAAAAGCCAGTAAGAGCCAAAAGAAAAATCGTACATATCGGCTCAGATAATTAAAAATAGAACATTTTCTATATATAAAACGGCAATAGTAAAGCACCTATTGCCGTTTTTTTGTTAAATAAGCTCATAAAAACCTGCTATTAGAGAAAAAAGAAGTAGTTTTGTTGCTTGAAAAATTAATAGAATTAAATTAAAAAGCATGAGACTAAACAAATTATTCATACTCTATTCACTTTTCGGAATATTGATGGCATCGTGCATAAAAGATGAAGCACCCAATGCTGAAGCTGATATAACAGGCATCTCTTTTGAAGAAGATGTACTGGCAAGCGCTCGTTTCAATTTAAATCCGTCTTACAATGATAATCTGCAGGCCTACCCCATATTAGTAAAAGTAAAAGAGGGCACTCCTTTAAACAAACTATCCCCCCTGTTTGAGTTGACGCCGGGCGCTACCATTAGTCCGGAAAGTGGTAGTGAACACGATTTCTCTGACGGAAAAAGGGTAAAGTATACCGTAACTTCCGAGAACAAGGCTTGGCAGCGAGTATATTCCATCGGTGTACGCGAACAATCGGTATCAGACATCCCAAATGAATTCCATTTTGAAGACATACGACTTATCAATGGAATTAACCCCAAATACAAATATCAGGAGTTCTATGAAGAACAAGACGGATTGGAACTGACATGGGCCAGTGGAAATGAAGGATTCAACTGGGCAGCCAGTTCATCAGCTACTGAAAATTACCCTACGTCACAATATGACAATGGTAAAAACGGAAAGTGTGCCAAATTAGAAACTCGGCTTACCGGCTCTCTGGGAGCAATGGTAGGTATGCCGATAGCTGCCGGAAATTTGTTTATCGGTGAGTTTGATATGACGAATGCTCTCACCAGCCCATTGAAAGCCACACATTTCGGCACTCCTTTCTGTTATAAGCCCTCACGTCTAAAAGGTTGGTACAAGTACAAAGCCGGTGAACGTTTTTATGAAAACGGCGGATACACCGACCGTAAAGATGTGATGAACATCTATGCAATCTTTTATGAAGGCGAAAGTTACAACGAAGCAGGAGAAGTTACGGAAGTAATATTGGATGGAAATCTGCCAAACCAGAACTATGAACATCCCAGTATGGTAGCTTTAGCTCTAATATCCAATCCCCACGAAACCGATGATTGGGAAGCTTTCGACATTCCTTTTGACTATCAGAGATATGGAAAAGAAATAGATGAAACCAAACTGGCAAAAGGAAAATATAAACTAAGTATCATTTTTGCATCCAGCAAGGACGGGGCAACTTTTGAAGGTGCGCCCGGAAGTACCCTTTTAGTGGATGACGTGGAACTGATTTTCGAATAAGAACCATATAGAATTGGAATACAACATGATAAAGAAAATATTAGCATTCATCGCATTGGTAGGTTGTATGCAAACTGCCATATACGCTCAAGAGAATCAGAATCGTACGCTTATAAACGCTGCCCTGCACGGATGGGAATATGAGATAAGAGCCGGTGTCAGCATCGGTGGTACTTCTCCGCTTCCATTGCCCGTAGAAATACGGAGTATCGATGCCTACAATCCTACTTTAGCTCTTATGCTGGAAGGAAATGCCATCAAGTGGTTGGGAAAAACTAAAAAATGGGGAGTAATAACCGGTGTAAGACTGGAAACCAAAAATATGATTACCAAAGCGACAGTAAAGAACTATGGCATGGAAATCATAGGAAATGACGGTAACCGCTTGAAAGGTAACTGGACGGGAGGAGTAAAAACCAAAGTACGCAATGCCTACATTACTGTCCCCGTACTTGGAGCATATAAAGTCAACTCACGATTGCGAGCCAAAGCAGGTGCATATGTATCCTACCTGATGGATGAGGAATTCTCCGGATATGTATATGAAGGTTATCTGCGTGAAGGTAATCCTACCGGAAAGAAAGTCAACTTCTCCGACGGTGCCATTGCCACTTACGACTTTTCGGATGATTTGCGCAAGTTTGCCTGGGGCGTGCAAGCTGGTGTAGACTGGCGTGCCTTCAAACATCTGAGTGTATTTGCCGACCTTACATGGGGATTGAATGATATTTTCAAGAAAGATTTCAATACAATTACCTTTGCCATGTATCCCATCTACTTGAATGTGGGTTTCGGGTATGCCTTCTAAGATACTCGGGTATACCGAGTAAATACTCATAAACAAATAAAGGTTTAGGTTGTTATCAATCCCATAAAAAGATAACCACCTAAACCTTTATTTATGAATATAAAAGTTTGGAGCACTGCGTTGCTCATATTATGCCTATGTCCTGCGGCTATGGCACAGAAAGCCAACCGCTATCTTGAGAAACCACTCCCACAAGGCTGGGGAAAGGACGCCTCCCATGCCATTCCCGGAGATGACAATCTGTTCAGCGGACAGATACCACCCATTGACGACAAGTGGTGGAAAGCATTCGATGACCCGATGCTGGATTCACTGATTACAGTAGCCTCCACTCAAAACTATTCCGTACTTTCTGCCATGGACCGTATGGATATGGCCAAAGCCAACCTGCGGATAGAACGCGGCGGCTTTTTCCCTTCCATCTCATTGGACGGAGGATGGGCACGGCAGCAAAGCAGCAGCAATGTCAACGCACTTCCGCAATCCATTACCGGTGCATACAGCACCTCGCTCAACGCCAGTT
Organism: Bacteroides sp. AR29; assembly: GCF_900217715.1. Taxonomy (NCBI): domain Bacteria; kingdom Pseudomonadati; phylum Bacteroidota; class Bacteroidia; order Bacteroidales; family Bacteroidaceae; genus Bacteroides; species Bacteroides sp. AR29. The sequence goes on along the minus strand of NZ_OBMS01000012.1, from coordinate 106,668 downwards.
GGGAACTGGACGTATTCGGAAGTATCCGCCAACGGGTAAAGGCACAGCGGGAAACCTTCATGACAAGCAAGGAGGAATATACCTCCGTCATGATTTCCCTCTGTGCCCAGATAGCCTCTGCCTACATCGGACTCCGCGAACTGCAGCAAGAACTAAGTGTAGTGACCCACAATTGCCATACCCAGGCAGCCGTACTCAACATCACCGAAGTACGCTACAAAACCGGACTGGTATCCAAGCTGGACGTCTCGCAAGCCAAATCCGTATATTACAGTACCAAAGCCTCCATCCCACAACTGGAGGCAGGCATCAATCAATACATCACGACACTCGCAATCTTACTCGGTACTTACCCCCAGCATATCCGCCCCATATTGGAGAAGCCCGGCAAACTGCCCGACTATATGGAACCCATAGGCATCGGTATTCCTGCCGACCTGCTGCTCCGCCGCCCCGATATACGGCAAGCCGAACGCCAAGTCAACGCGCAGGCGGCAACACTTGGCGCATCCCAAAGTGACTGGCTGCCGCAAGTGTTCCTGAAAGGTTCCATCGGCTATTCCTCCCATGACTTGAAGGACTTGACTAAACGGAACAGTATGACATTTGAAATTGCTCCAAGCATCAGCTGGACCTTATTCAGCGGTACCAAACTGGTGAACGCTACCCGTCTGGCACGTGCCCAGCTCGATGAATCCATTCACCAGTTCAACCAGACAGTGCTTACCGCCGTGCAGGAAACAGATAATGCCATGAACTCCTACCGCAACTCCATCCAACAGATTGTTGCCATGCGCGAAGTATGCAACCAGGGAGAAGAAACGCTAAAGCTCTCCCTCGATTTGTACAAACAAGGGCTTACTCCCTTCCAGAACGTACTGGACGCACTACGCTCACTCCTGACATACGAAAATCAACTGGTGCAGGCACAAGGCAGCTCCTTGCTGCATCTGATAGCCTTATACCAGGCATTGGGAGGCGGATATGAAATGAATCAGAAATAAGAATATAAACTAAACCGAACCGTATATGAAAAATCAAATGTACATCACCCTGCTCATCCTGCCATTGCTGGCAACGGGATGCGGGGGAAGGAAAGAAACGGCACAAACGATGCCCATTCCCGAGATAAGCGTGGCCCGTCCGACAGTGCAGAACATCACGCTGACAAAAGAATATCCGGGCTACCTGACTTCTGAAAAGACCGTAGACCTGGTAGGCAGAGTCAGCGGAACCTTACAGACCATCTCTTACGCTCCCGGCAGCCGGGTACGCCAGGGACAAGTGCTTTTTGTCATCGAACCGACAGTCTATCAAGACAATGTGCGGCAGGCAGAAGCAGAACTCAACACTGCCCGCGCCAACCTGGAATACGCCCAAAACAACTACACACGTATGCAGGAGGCCGTGAAAAGCGATGCTGTAAGCCGTATACAAGTGCTGCAAGCACAATCCGACGTGGCAACCTCGCAGGCTGCAGTGAGCAATGCGGAAGCAGCCCTGAACACGGCACGCACCAATCTGAGCTACTGCACCGTCCGTGCCCCCTTCGACGGCACCGTAAGCCGTAACCTGGTGGATGCCGGAGGCTATGTAGGCGGCAGCGTGCAGCCCGTCACACTGGCAACCATCTACAAAGACGACCATTTGTACACGTACTTCAATGTAGCAGACAACCAATGGCTCTCCATGCTGATGCAGCAAGGGGACAGCATTCCCCGGCAAGTAACCGTCAGCCTGGGCAAAGACGGGCTTCTCACTTATCCTGCACAACTGGATTATCTTTCGCCCAACGTAGACTTGAACACCGGAACTCTGAACATCCGCGCCCGTCTCGACAATCCTAAAGGACTTCTGAAAAGCGGCCTCTACGTCAGCATCATCTTGCCCTACGGAGAGCAACAGCAGGCCATCCTGCTGCCGGATGCCTCCATCGGCACCGACCAGCTGGGGAAATACATATACGTAGTCAACGATTCGAATATAGTGCGCTACCGCCATATAGAAACCGGACAACTGATAGGGGACAGCCTACGCCAGATAAGGGCAGGCATCACTCCCCGGGAACGCTACGTCACCAAAGCGCTGATGAAGGTAAGGGATGGAATGAAAGTACATCCCATCGACAACTAATATGAATTGATTAATACCAAAGCCTATGTTTTCAAAATTCTTCATAGACCGTCCTATCTTTGCTACCGTATTGGCGCTGCTCATCGTCGTAGCAGGACTGGTCACACTGGGTATCCTGCCCATTGCCCAATATCCGGACATCACACCACCCACCGTGCAGGTCAGTGCCGTATATCCCGGAGCCAATGCGCAGACGGTAGCACAAACCGTCGGCATTCCCATCGAGCAGCAAGTCAACGGAGTGGACGGAATGCTTTATATGTCCTCCAACTCCAGCTCATCGGGCGCTTACTCGCTTACCATTACTTTTGCCGTAGGCACGGACATTGATATGGCTACCGTACAAGTTCAGAACCGGGTCAGCGTGGCCCAGTCGTCACTGCCTACTCCCGTTGTGGTACAAGGTGTCACGGTGCAGAAACAGTCATCGAACATCGTGATGTTCCTCACGATGACGTCGGACAGCAAAGACTACGACGGACTTTACCTCAGCAACTATGCCAAGCTGAATCTTGTGGACCAACTGACGCGTGTGCCCGGTGTGGGTGCCGTCAATGTGATGGGAGCAGGGGACTACTCCATGCGTATCTGGCTCGACCCTGCCGCCATGCGCATCCGCTATCTTTCGCCGGCCGATGTATACCAAGCCATCCAATCACAGAATGTGGAAGTCAGCGCAGGTAACGTAGGGCAACCCATCGGCACAGACAATAAAAATGCCTATCAATACAGCCTGACCGTAAAAGGGCGCCTTACCTCGCCCGAAGAGTTCGGCAACATCATCCTGCGTACCGAAGCCGGAGGGAAGATACTCCGTCTGCGCGACGTGGCGCACATCGACCTAGGCTCGGCCTCTTACAGCGTAGTATCCCAACTGGACGGGAAACCCACCGCTGCCATCGCTATCTATCAGCAACCTGGCAGCAACTCGCTGGACGTTTCCAAAGGAGTAAAGGCAAAAATGCAGGAACTCTCGCAAAATTTCCCTGCAGGCATACAATACAATGTAACCCTGGACACTACGGATGTCATTCATACTTCCATAGACGAAGTGATGGTGACGTTCCTTGAAACAACCCTGCTGGTAGTTCTCGTCATCTTCCTGTTCCTGCAGAACTGGCGGGCGGTCGTCATTCCCTGCATCACTATTCCGGTATCACTCATCGGCACACTGGCCGTCATGTCCTTGTTCGGCTTCTCCATCAATACGCTGACACTATTCGGACTGATACTTGCCGTGGCCATCGTGGTGGATGATGCCATTGTGGTGGTGGAGAACTCCACGCGTCTGCTGGACACGGGGCGCTACACCTCCCGCCAGGCTGTGACCGAAGCGATGGGAGAGATTACCGGACCCATTGTCGGGGTAGTGCTGGTGCTGCTTGCCGTATTTATCCCGACAACACTCGTCAGCGGCATATCAGGACAACTGTATAAACAGTTTGCCTTGACCATTGCAGCCAGCACCGTACTTAGCGGATTCAACTCACTGACCCTTACTCCGGCACTCTGTGCCTTGATGCTGCAACCTACCCGGCCTTCCAAAAATCCCCTATATCGGGGGTTCAACCATCTGTACGACAAGACACAAGGAGTCTACGACCGGATAGTGGAGTACCTGCTCCAACGCCCTGTCGCTTCCATCGTTTCATATGCGGTTTTCACATTGATTGCTGTCCTGCTGTTTGTCAAATGGCCGTCCACATTTGTTCCGGAAGAAGATGACGGCTATTTCCTCGCAGTGGTACAGCTTCCCCCTGCATCGAGCCTGGAGCGCACCCAAGCCGTAGGAAAGCAGATAAATAAGATTCTCGATTCTTACCCCGAAATAAAGGACTACATCGGCATATCCGGCTTCTCCGTGATGGGAGGTGGAGAGCAAAGCAATGCGGCCACTTACTTCATCGTACTGAAAAACTGGAATGAACGCAAGGGAAAGGAACATACGGCTGAAGCCGTAGTACAGCGCTTCAATATGGAAGTATATGGCATCCAGGAAGCAGAGATATTTGCCATGGTCCCGCCTGCCATCCCCGGACTGGGAGCTACCGGAGGCCTGCAACTCCAATTGGAAGACCGCCACAACCTCGGCGCCACCGAGATGCAGCGTGCTGTAGAGACCTTGATGGAGCATTACCGCAATTATCCGGCACTGGCATCGGTCAGCAGCCAGTACCAAGCCAATGTACCGCAATATTTTTTGAATATAGACCGCGACAAGGTACAGTTGATGGGTATCCCGCTGAACAGTGTATTCACCGCCTTGGGTTACTATATGGGGGAGGCCTACGTCAACGACTATGTACAGTTCGGACACATCTACCAAGTGAAATTGGGGGCGGGCGACCGTGCCCAGCGTGTCATCGACGATGTTCTGAAATTGAGCGTTCCCAATGCATCGGGAGAAATGGTACCTTTCTCTTCCTTCACCCGGGTGGAAGAGCAGTTAGGCATGGACCAGATAAACAGATATAACATGTACTCCACAGCAGCCGTGACCTGCAATGTGGCTCCGGGCAGTAGTTCGGGAGAGGGTATCCGGCAAATGGAAAGTCTAATCAAAGAGCATCTCGGAGACGAGTTTGGCTATGAATGGACTTCGGTAGCCTATCAGGAGACGCAGGCGGGAACCACGACGACTGTCGTATTCGTCATGGCACTGCTGGTTGCCTTCCTTGTACTCGCCGCACAATACGAAAGCTGGACCAGTCCGGTAGCTGCCGTAATGGGACTTCCGGTTGCACTGCTCGGTGCCATGCTGGGATGCTATGTCATGGGGACTCCGGTCAGCATCTACACACAAATTGGAATCATTCTGCTTGTCGCCTTGTCTGCCAAAAACGGTATTCTGATTGTGGAGTTTGCACGTGACTTTCGTGCACAAGGCAATTCAATCCGCGATGCGGCATTCCAGGCCGGACATATCCGCCTGCGACCTATTCTGATGACATCGCTTGCATTCGTATTCGGGGTTATGCCGCTGCTTTTTGCAACCGGAGCAGGGGCGGGAAGCCGTATTGCACTGGGAGCCGCCGTAGTGTTCGGTATGGCACTGAATACCTTGCTTGCCACGGTCTATATTCCTAATTTCTACGAATTGATGCAGAAGTTGCAAGAGAAGTTCAGTAAGAAACAATAGGGAGGATGAGCTACAAGTTATGGATTATGGTTATAAGCTATCACACTTATAGCCCATAATCCATAACTCATTTTAGCAACTTGCTGCTAAAAGTTGTATCTTTGCGTGCGAATTGCCTCTTAAAGAAATTGAAGTTATGAAAGCATATTTCATCGCCATACTTACCTTATTCACTTGTATAGCTACCGTCGTCCGGGCGCAGCAAATGTCTGAACTTAAAAACCGGATTGACAGTCTGCTCAATGGCAAGAAAGCCACCGTTGGTATAGCCGTATGGACAGACAAAGGAGACATGCTCCGGTATAACGACCATGTACACTTCCCCTTGCTCAGTGTATTCAAATTCCATGTGGCACTGGCCGTACTGGACAAGATGGATAAGCAAAGTATCAGTCTGGACAGCATTGTTTCCATAAAGGCATCCCAAATGCTGCCCAATACCTACAGCCCCCTGCGGAAGAAGTTTCCCGACCAGGATTTCACGATTACGCTTAGGGAACTGATGCAATACAGCATTTCCCAAAGCGACAACAATGCCTGCGATATCTTGATAGAATATGCAGGAGGCATCAAACATATCAATGACTATATCCACCGGTTGAGTATCGACTCCTTCAACCTCTCGGAAACAGAAGACGGCATGCACTCCAGCTTCGAGGCTGTATACCGCAACTGGAGTACTCCTTCCGCTATGGCCCGACTACTGAGAACGGCCGATGAAAAAGAGTTGTTCTCCAACAAGGAGCTGAAAGACTTCTTGTGGCAGACCATGATAGATACTGAAACCGGTGCCAACAAACTGAAAGGTATGTTGCCAGCCAAAACCGTGGTAGGACACAAGACCGGCTCTTCCGACCGCAATGCCGACGGTATGAAAACTGCAGATAATGATGCCGGCCTCGTTATCCTTCCCGACGGCCGGAAATACTACATTGCCGCCTTCGTCATGGACTCATACGAGACAGATGAGGACAATGCGAACATCATCGCCCGCATATCACGCATGGTATATGATGCGATGAGATGAGAGAGGCAAGGGGGCTATTGGTAGCTCCTCCTATAAGTTTTGATACTCGGGTATATCCTGCAGAAAAGTATAGCTGTTGTGCTCGTAATCTATGCGGCAACAATAATGCTGAAGCCCGTTGCTGACAATCAGATAATCCACTTTCAGCACCATGTTGTAGCGGGTAATCTGGTCGAAAACCTTTTGGGTGATTTCTATTTCAGGTGCCTTGTATTCCACAATCATCCGGGCGGTAAGGTCGCGCCGATAGAGCACTGTATCACAGCGTTTCTTTGTACCGTTCAGCTGTACCTGCACCTCATTTGCCATAAGCGCCTGCGGATACCCCTTGTGAGCAAGAAGAAAGTGGACGAAGTGCTGCCGCACCCATTCTTCAGGGGTCAAGGCGACATAACGACGACGGATTATATCGAAAATAACATTTTTTCCGTTCCTTGCGGCAATTTTAGCATCGAATGCTGGTAGGTTTAACGATAACATTTACTACATTTGTAAGTTAAATAATGGTTCCCGTCTTTTGGGAACACAAATTTAATGAAATCTTATGAAAACAAAAGAAGAAATCGTAGCCAATTGGCTGCCCCGTTACACAAAGCGTAACCTGGAGGATTTTGGAGAGTACATTCTGTTGACCAACTTCAACAAGTACGTAGAGATTTTCGCAGAAAAGTTCAATGTTCCCATTCTCGGTAAAGATGCCAACATGATATCTGCCAGTGCAGAAGGAATGACCATCATTAATTTTGGTATGGGAAGTCCTAATGCCGCCATTATCATGGACTTGCTGAGTGCTATCAGGCCCAAGGCATGTCTGTTTCTGGGTAAGTGCGGCGGTATAGACAAGAAAAATAGAATAGGGGACCTCATCCTTCCCATTGCCGCCATCCGTGGCGAGGGTACCTCCAACGACTACTTCCCACCTGAAGTCCCGTCACTCCCGGCATTTATGCTGCAACGTGCCGTTTCTTCTGCCATCCGCGATTATGCCCGTGACTACTGGACCGGTACCGTATACACCACCAACCGCCGCATTTGGGAACATGACGAGGAATTCAAAGAATATCTGAAGAAAACCCGTGCCATGGCTGTCGATATGGAAACAGCAACCCTATTCAGCTGCGGTTTTGCCAATCATATTCCCACGGGAGCCCTTCTGCTGGTTTCAGACCAACCGATGATTCCGGAAGGTGTAAAAACCGATAAAAGCGACAATCTGGTGACCCAGAATTATGTAAAGGAGCATGTTGAAATCGGCATCGCATCCTTGCGCATGATTATTGATGAAAAGAAAACCGTAAAACACTTGAAGTTCGACTGGTAATCCGTTACGGGACATCCCCTCGTATAGCATTTACTTTATTATATGGCAAAACAAGAAACAACCTGTGATGATATTCTAAAAGAGTTGAGAGCCAAGCAATACCGCCCCGTCTACTATCTCATGGGCGAGGAATCGTATTACATAGACCTCATCTCCGACTATATTGTAGACAACGTTCTCACTGACACCGAAAAGGAATTCAACCTGACCGTAGTCTACGGTGCAGATGTCGATATAGCCACTGTCATCAATGCGGCCAAGCGCTATCCGATGATGTCCGAACGCCAGGTCGTAGTCGTAAAGGAAGCGCAGGCCATCCGCAACATGGAGGAGCTTTCATACTACCTGCAAAAACCGTTGAACTCCACCATTCTTGTTCTATGCCACAAACATGGGGTGCTGGACAGAAGAAAGAAGCTGGCGGCCGAAATAGAGAAGGTGGGAGTTCTATTCGAATCCAAGAAGGTGAAGGATGCCCAGTTACCGGCATTCATCACCTCATACATGAAGCGCAAAGGTGTAGACTTGGATCCTAAAGCCACCTCCATGCTTGCCGATTTCGTAGGTACGGACCTCAGCCGCCTTACAGGAGAACTGGAAAAACTGATTATAACTCTTCCAAAAGGTCAGACACGCGTCACCCCCGAACAGATAGAACGTAACATCGGAATCAGTAAGGATTATAATAACTTTGAACTTCGCAGTGCCATTGTAGAAAAAGACATACTAAAGGCCAATAAAATAATAAAATATTTTGAAGAAAATCCGAAAACAAACCCTATCCAGATGACTTTATCTTTACTTTTCGGCTTCTTCTCCAACTTGATGTTGGCTTATTATGCACCCGAAAAGACGGAGCAGGGTATTGCCAGTTTCATAGGATTAAAGACTCCCTGGCAGTCGCGCGAATACCTAAGTGCCATGCGCCGTTACAGCGGAGTAAAGACCATGCAGATAATCGGAGAAATTCGATATGCAGATGCCAAATCCAAAGGAGTAGGAAATTCCTCCCTAAGCGATGGAGATATCCTCCGGGAATTGGTCTTTAAGATTCTACATTAACTTCCATACAGCATCCTTTTCCATAAAAGGGGAAAAAGCATAAAACAGACTGATTTGATATCATTATGTCATTTTTAGGGGGATTTATCCCCCTTTTTCTATTTCGGTCCTTAGCATAGACAGTAAAATAGGAGATAATAATCATATTTACAGCAAATTACGTTCATTTATAAGCTCTGAGAATCGTGTTTTTATAACGAATCGACCAATTATACAGAAATAAAGCAAGGATTTAAGTCTTGAAGACTAGAAAATAAATAAAGCATCTTATTTTCTTATTTATGTCACATCTTTTCTCCTTTAGTAAAAAGAAGAGATGGAGCAATTCAGCTTTAAATCGTCATATATGAAATCTGTTACACTTTTCAAGAGTACAATAGTTGTAATACACAACTAGGATAATTGACTATTGTGAATTTAATACATTACATAAATATCTATATGACGGACGTATTATAACATATGTAATATTATACTTGAAAACACAAATGTAATAAGTAATATTTAATATCGCAAACTGATGGTTTACAAAATAATAGAGTAGGGGTTAACCCATATAATTATAAGCAATAAATATATATATATCAATTACATACGACGATTAATCAAATTATTAAATTATATATTATATAAAATGAGCGACAAACAAATGTAATACAGCATTTACCATCAAAAAACAACTATATAATATGCTAATAACTAGACAAATATATTATTTTATTAAACTTACGATAAACACCTATTTTACTCGTAATTTGTATTATAGCATTTGTAATGATGAATATTGTAATAACAGCATTTCATTTGTGAACTTTAAAATATTACATTTTTAATTTGCTTTTGTGATGTCGTTTTTTTACTTTTGTAATCCAATAAATAACATGTACAATTGTAATAACACATAAACCATGAGTATAAAAGACAGGTTCAAAATGGTTATGGACCGGGAGAAACTGACAGCAGGAGCTTTTGCCGAGAGTATCGGCGTGGCCCAAGCCACCATTTCTCACATCTTGGGTCCGCGTAACAAATATCCAAGTACGGAAGTCATTCTCCGATTGCATCAACGATACAACGACATAAACTTGGAGTGGCTGCTTACCGGAAAAGGTAATATGAGTAATAATCCGGATTCACCCGAAAACGATGGATTCGACTATCCTTTATTCGCCGAGAATCCGGAAAATCTGTCCAACGGGCCGGAAGAATCTAAAAATCGCAAGGAAATTGCATTAGAGACAGCCCTAAAATCGCCTAAAGAGATTGTAAAACAAGAGATTATCTACAAAGAAAGACCTCCCAGAAAAATCACAGAAATAAGAATTTTCTTTGATGACAATACCTACGAGACTTTCAAATCGGAAAATTAAGGAATGAGAATGGAAATAGACTAACGCCCCGGCATAAAAAAGAAACGGGTTCATTTTATTCTGCACTCGGTTTACACTATCTTTGCACCCGAAAGAAAAACATCCCTCTTTATAGATATGAAAAAGTATATTTTAGATCTGACAGTGACAGAGAACCTCCGCTTGCATGCCAACTACGTGTTGTTGAAGCTGACTTCTCCATCCCCACTTCCGGAAATGCTTCCGGGACAATTTGCAGAGATTCGCGTGGACGGCTCGCCTACCACTTTTTTGCGCCGCCCCATCTCCATCAATTATGTAGATAGACAACGGAACGAGGTCTGGTTCTTAATCCAACTTGTAGGCGACGGAACCAAGCGATTAGGAGAAGCAAAAGCAGGCGATATAATCAATGTAGTGCTTCCGTTGGGAAACTGCTTCACAATGCCTGAAAAGCCCTCAGACAAGCTCTTATTGGTAGGTGGAGGTGTAGGTACAGCTCCTATGTTATATTTAGGCGAACAGCTCGCCAAGAAAGGTTGCAAGCCAACATTCCTGCTGGGTGCCAGAAGTGACAAAGATTTGCTTCAATTGGAACAATTTGCCGCCTATGGCGAGGTGTATACCACCACCGAAGATGGCAGCCACGGAGAGAAGGGATACGTAACACAACACTCCATATTAAATAAGGTGTACTTTGAGCAGATATATACTTGCGGCCCCAAACCGATGATGATGGCAGTAGCAAAGTATGCCAAAAGTAAAGGCATCAGTTGCGAAGTATCTTTGGAAAATATGATGGCGTGTGGCATAGGCGCTTGTCTATGCTGTGTAGAAAATACCACGGAAGGTCATTTGTGCGTATGTAAAGAAGGTCCGGTTTTTAATATAAACAAACTATTATGGCAGATTTAAGTGTAAATATTGGTGAATTACAAATGAATAATCCGGTGATGACTGCATCCGGAACATTCGGATATGGTGAAGAATTCGCCGATTTCATCGAACTATCGCGAATAGGCGGTATTATTGTAAAGGGAACCACTCTTCACAAACGTGAAGGCAATCCATATCCGCGCATGGCAGAGACTCCTTCGGGTATGTTAAACGCTGTGGGACTGCAAAATAAGGGTGTTCATTACTTTGTTGAACACATCTATCCCCGCATCAAGGACATTCAGACCAACATGATTGTGAATGTTTCGGGTTCTGCCATCGAAGACTATGCCGAAACAGCCGCAATCATTAATGAGCTTGACAAAATTCCTGCCATAGAATTGAACATCTCTTGCCCCAACGTGAAGCAAGGAGGAATGGCATTCGGTGTTACCGCCAAGGGCGCCGAAGAAGTGGTGAAAGCCGTGCGCTCAGTTTACAAAAAGACACTTATCGTAAAGCTCTCCCCGAACGTTACCGACATCACTGAAATAGCCCGCGCAGCCGAAAATGGCGGTGCAGACAGTGTTTCCCTCATCAATACCCTGCTGGGAATGGCTATAGACGCGGAACGCAGGCGTCCGATACTCTCCACTGTAACCGGTGGCATGTCCGGTGCGGCCGTGAAACCCATTGCCTTACGTATGGTATGGCAAGTAGCCAAAGCGGTAAAAATCCCCGTCATAGGCTTGGGAGGTATCATGAACTGGAAAGATGCTGTGGAATTCATGCTTGCAGGTGCCTCCGCCATCCAGATTGGTACGGCAAACTTCATTGATCCGGCGGTTACAGTGAAAGTGGTAGAAGGAATAAATGACTATCTTAACAGACACGGTTATCAGTCTGTAAAGGATATTATCGGTGCACTCGAGGTATAAAGAATAACAAGAGATCGCCATTCGCAATATATATTCATAAAAAAGGACATTCATTGACGAATGTCCTTTTTCTTTTTATTTACATCAGTAAACTTACTCTCCCAACAAATCCGGACGCAATCTACGGGTCCTTTCCAACGACTGTTGCAGCTCCCATTCCTTAATCTTGGCCTCATGTCCGGAAAGTAAAATATCCGGAACCTTCCATCCATTGTAATCAGCGGGACGTGTATAGACCGGTGCGGCCAGCAGATTGTCCTGAAAAGAATCTGAAAGTGCAGACTGCTCATCGGAAATCACTCCCGGAATGATACGGACGATGGCATCTGCCATGACAGCCGCCGCCAGTTCTCCGCCAGTCAACACATAGTCGCCGATACTGATTTCCTTGGTAATGAGATGCTCGCGAATCCGGTAATCTATCCCTTTGAAATGCCCGCAGAGAATGATGAGATTCTGGGCAAGGGAAAGAGTATTTGCCATCGGCTGATTGAACTGCTCACCATCGGGGGTCGTAAAGATAACCTCGTCATAATCCCGCTCGGCCTTCAAGGCGTTGATACACCGCTCTATCGGCTCTATCTTCATGACCATTCCGGCAAAGCCGCCAAACGGATAATCGTCTACACGACGGTACTTATCTTCCGTATAATCACGAAGATTATGGATATGTATCTCTGCAAGCCCTTTATTTTGAGCACGTTTCATAATGGAACAGTTGAAGAATCCCTCAATCATCTCCGGCAAAACTGTGATAATGTCAATACGCATATAACTTTATTTTAGCTATTTCAAGCTGCAAAAGTACAAATATTCGGGGAGAAACCCGTATTTTTGCGTTCAAACAATCCGGAAACCCTATGACTGTAAAAGAAAAAATAGACCGGCTCCGTGCGGAATTACACCAGCACAACTACAATTATTATGTGCTGAATGCTCCTGAAATATCCGACAAGGAGTTTGACGACCTGATGCGCGAGCTACAAGACTTAGAGAAAGAACATCCTGAATACCAAGATGATAATTCGCCCACGATGCGTGTAGGAAGTGATTTGAATAAGAACTTCACACAAGTGGCACACAAATATCCCATGCTTTCATTGGGAAACACTTATTCCGAAAGTGAAGTGACCGACTTCTACGAACGGGTAAAGAAAGCGTTGAATGAGGATTTTGAAATCTGCTGCGAGCTGAAGTATGACGGTACTTCCATCTCGCTGACTTACGAGGATGGCAAACTGGTGCGTGCCGTCACCCGTGGCGACGGCGAAAAGGGCGATGACGTGACGGACAATGTAAAGACAATCCGAACGATTCCACTGGTCCTCCATGGGGATTATCCTAAATCATTCGAAATCAGAGGGGAAATCCTGATGCCCTGGGTGGTTTTCGAAGAACTGAACCGGGAAAAGGAAGCACGTGAGGAACCGCTTTTCGCCAATCCGCGCAACGCTGCTTCCGGTACCTTGAAGTTGCAGAATTCCGCCATCGTAGCATCCAGAAAGCTGGATGCTTATCTCTACTATCTATTGGGAGAGGAATTGCCCTGCGACGGCCATTACGAGAATCTGCAAGCCGCCGCCAGCTGGGGATTTAAAACATCAGAGCACACCAGAAAAGCCCACAGCCTGGAGGAAGTCTTCGAATACATCAATTATTGGGACACGGAGCGTAAGAACCTTCCGGTAGCTACTGATGGTATTGTACTAAAAGTCAACAGCTTGAGACAACAAAAGAATTTGGGATTCACAGCCAAGTCCCCCCGGTGGGCCATCGCATACAAATTCCAGGCAGAACGTGCACTGACACGCTTGAATAGGGTTACCTACCAAGTAGGACGTACCGGCGCAGTCACTCCGGTTGCCAATCTGGCCCCCGTACAACTGTCCGGCACCATTGTGAAACGTGCCTCCCTGCACAATGCAGATATTATCGAGGGGCTGGACCTGCATATAGGCGACATGGTGTATGTGGAAAAAGGCGGTGAAATCATCCCCAAAATAACCGGTGTCGATAAGGATGCCCGCAGTATGCTTATCGGTGAAAAAGTGAAGTTTATCACCCATTGTCCCGAATGCGGCAGCAAACTGATACGTTTTGAAGGAGAAGCAGCCCACTATTGCCCCAATGAAACCGCTTGTCCTCCGCAGATTAAAGGGAAAATAGAGCATTTCATCAGCCGCAAAGCCATGAATATAGACGGACTGGGACCTGAAACAGTAGATATGTTCTACCGATTGGGACTGATAAAGGATACTGCAGATTTATACCAGCTCAAAACCGATGACATCAAGAACCTGGAACGGATGGGCGAAAAATCGGCAGAAAACATAGTCAACGGTATTGCGGCAAGTAAAGAAGTGCCATTCGAAAGAGTGCTCTTTGCACTGGGCATACGCTTCGTGGGAGAAACGGTTGCCAAGAAAATAGCCAAGTCCTTTACGGACATCGAAGAGCTGGAAAACGCAGACCTCGAAAAGCTGAAAAACATCGATGAAATCGGTGAAAAAATAGCGCAAAGCATTATAACCTACTTCTCCAATCCTGCCAACAAAGAGCTGGTGGAACGGCTGAAATCGAACGGTCTGCAACTCCACCGGACGGAAGAAGACCTCAGCGGATACACCGACAAACTGGCGGGCCAGTCCATTGTCATCAGCGGCGTATTCACCCACCACTCACGGGACGAATACAAAGAGATGATTGAAAAGAACGGTGGGAAAAACGTCGGCAGTATCTCCTCCAAAACCAGCTTTATCCTGGCCGGAGAAAATATGGGACCTGCCAAACTGGAGAAAGCGCAGAAACTGGGGGTAAAGATTATGAGCGAAGATGAGTTTTTGGCATTGCTATCCTAACAAATTTCCACAAAAAGCTTTTTTATGGCTTATATTTGTAGGGTAAATCGAAAAAATTCGTACTTTTGCGAGTCATTTAATTAGAGATTACTTTATAATACTCATGATACAGACAAGATTGAAAGGAATGGGGGTAGCGCTGATTACTCCATTTAAAGAGGATGAAAGCGTTGATTACGATGCGTTGATGCGTTTGGTAGACTATCAACTTCAAAACAATACCGACTTTTTATGTGTGCTCGGCACCACGGCAGAAACTCCGACTCTGACTGAAGAAGAGAAAAAGAAAATCAAGAAAATGGTCATCGAGCGAGTGAACGGAAGAATTCCTATCCTGCTGGGCGTAGGTGGAAACAACACCCGGGCCATAGTGGAAACACTGAAAAATGACGATTTCACCGGAGTAGATGCCATTCTATCCGTCGTTCCATATTACAACAAGCCATCGCAAGAAGGTATATATCAGCATTATAAGGCCATTTCTGAAGCAACGGATTTGCCGATTGTGCTTTATAATGTCCCCGGTCGTACCGGCGTGAACATGAAGGCAGAAACAACCCTGCGCATTGCACGTGATTTCAAGAATGTGATAGCCGTCAAAGAAGCTTCGGGCGACATCACGCAGATGGATGACATCATCAAAAACAAACCGGCCAATTTCGACGTTATTTCGGGCGATGACGGCATCACCTTCCCTCTGATTACCCTGGGGGCCGTCGGCATTATCTCGGTCATCGGAAACGCGTTCCCACGTGAGTTCAGCCGTATGGTACGTCTGGCACTGCAAGGGGACTATGCCAATGCATTGACCATTCACCACAAATTTGCCGAATTATTCAAGCTTCTGTTTGTAGACGGCAACCCTGCCGGAGTAAAAGCCATGCTGAATGTAATGGGAATGATTGAGAACAAGCTCCGCCTGCCATTGGTGCCGACCAGAATCACTACTTTCGAAGCCATGCGCAAGATTCTGGATGAATTGAACATCAAATGCTAAGGCCTTATACCGCCCCTATAGGATATTAATTTCCAGCATACAACATATTAATATCAGATATGCAAGGAGTTAATTTTGTGGAAACACGGAATTAACTCCTTCTTTTTTTCCTATGTGACTATATTTATCAGTACAATAATCCCAAAACAGTCTACTGATTACGTTATAAAGCAAAAAGACATCTGGTTAAATCGAGAAAAAGACGTCTCTAGCTCAATCAAGACAAGACTATTATTTCAGCTAATCTATTAGTTCACAACACTGAACACTTTGTTTCAGCAGAGAAAAACACTTTGTTTTTATATGATGGAACAAAGTGTTCTGTCAAGGGAAACAAAGTGTTCTCCATAATGAAACAAAGTGTTTAGTTAAGGGAAACAGTTTGTTTCATTATAGAGAACACGCGCCAGTGCCATACAAGGGGAGAACATCAACTATATGCCATTGCTGTAAAAACAAAGAACCTCCGCAAGTTTTCTTGCGGAGGTTCTTTGTGATCGCGACAGGATTCAAACCTGTAACCGGCTGATCCGTAGTCAGCTACTCTATTCAGTTGAGCTACGCGACCCTTAAAAAAATTATGAAAACTTGTGACCGCGACAGGATTCAAACCTGTAACCGGCTGATCCGTAGTCAGCTACTCTATTCAGTTGAGCTACGCGGCCTCTTTGTTTAACGGGTGCAAAGATACGTACTTTTTCCGAATTAGCAAACGATATACAAACTTTTTTTGAAGAAATTTATTCGACAAAGCGATAATTAAACAACTGCCAGCCAATGGTCATCCCCACATTCCACTCCCTTCTCGGTGAGCTATAATGATTTACATAAGCAGAGATGGCTCCGAAGGGCAAATGACAAATAACAGAAACTTCTCCCATATACTCAAAGCGGGAGAATGCTTTTCCATAATATGCTTTATTCAATGCATTCTTTTTTATCGGAAAAATCGGTGTAAAGCCATAAAATTCTGTCCGGAACTGGAACATGTCGTTCAAAACATATATGGGTTTGATACCGGCAGCCACATACTGGTTGGCACGAAAAGCTTCATTGTACATCAGTTTACTATGCGGAGTCGGTGCAAATTCTCCTGCCTGCATCATGGTTGCCGTATAATTCTCAGAGAAATTCTTCGATGAATACAGTGCTTCTGCCATCCATCCCAGGGTGAATTTCGGCCCCATCGTGTGATATGCCTCTTTCATATAAGAGATTTGTAACCATGATTGCCGCTCTTGCGGAGAAGGACTGTACCCTTCTTGCGGATTCCCCGGTTCAAATCTTTCCCTCCCGGTAAATACCTGGGCTATCAGTTTCTCCAGATAACCTTTTGTCGCGTATTGCCGCGTATTTAGGGTGCTCCCATAGAAACCGATGGAACCTCCCAAAAGTTTGTAGGTACTTCTGTCCGAACGGTCCTTATCGAAATCTATTACGCTGGATTGAAAGTAGTTATCTTCCAGTTGGCCATATCCCAGACTGAACTCCGCACGCTTATTGGCCAAAAACGGCAAGGCAACCATCAACTTCACAAAACGTTCGTCCTTTGAATTGAATGAAGGTTTGTCATTCCTGGAAAACAGCTTGTCCTTCTTGTAGTAATCGAAGGTACTGATTGAAGCAATAAAACGAAAGGACGTAGGTATGTTGGTAGGCAAATCAATCTTACCCATCAACTGGGCATTATTATAAATCTTACCCAACTGACCGTCAAAAGTGATTTCCTTGGAATAATAATTCAAGTTCTGATATCCTATTCCCAAATAGATTTGATTTGAGCTCGTGGTAGAGACACTGCCCCCCAGACGCACGGAAAAATTATCCTCCATCTTCACCTTCAAATGCAGCTCATACAAATCGGATTCCGAATCATACACAGCATGAGGAACTATTTCCGAAATCATATTATCTGCCAGCAAACGAAAATACCCGCGCTTCAAGTCTTCATAAGTAAAGACTTCATGCTCTTCATCATGGAACTCTTTTTTGATGTAGGCTTGCTGTTGGGCATTCGCCCCTTCAATAATAATATCCCGAAAACGGAATTGAGGCAGGTTACTCCGGAAGACAAGGCGCCTCAAACGCACATTATCAGCATTCACCCTACGGTGAACACGGCTTTTGATGGAATCCATCATATTAAGAGTACGGTTGTAGCCTATATCGTGCAATTCCTGCAGACGGTCAAAATCCAGCAGGTTGACATCATCGTACTTGAAGGTCATGACTATGCCCAATGAGTCCGGAATGGAATAATCGGTCTTCTGCATAATCATATTCTCCAATTGGCTCATCAGGTCATTCTCCTTCGGCTTACCGGGATTTGCCGCCACCACACTGCCAATGATGACATCCGGATGAAAATCCTCCCGCATCACATCCGTAGGGAAATTATTGTAAATGCCGCCATCATAAGCAAGCGTACTGTCTATTTCTATCGGTTTGAAGACAAATGGAAAGCTCATGGAAGCACGTACCGCATCTCCCAAATCCCCTTTACTCAATACCAATGGCTTTTTATTGTACACATCGGATGCTATACAGCGAAAAGGAACAAACAGTTTGTTGAAATTACCGCCACATGCAGCCGTAGCACGTGCAAACAATTCCACAAATACCAGGTTCATCTGTATGGGGTTGACCATGCTTGTGGGAAGTATCTGGGGCTTTATATGCAGCGAGTCCCTAAAAGCAAAACGGATATTAAAAAATTCCGGTGAAGGACGATTCTTCTTAAAATAATACTCGTATTTAGGCTCCACTTTGCCCGAATACCAACGCTTAAAGTCGGGAGAGCGCAACAGCGCCTCCATATCGTCCGGGGAATACCCCATAGCATACAGAGAACCGATGATAGCTCCCATAGAGGTTCCGGTTATATAATCAATGGGGATATTATTCTCTTCCAAAGCCCGGATAATGCCTATATGAGTCATGCCTTTTGCTCCACCGCCACTCAGTACAAGCCCCACTTTCTGAGCTTGTAAAATAAAGCCACATAGAAGAAACGAAAAAAACAATAAAACTCTTTTCATAACTATGCTATTCCGAGTAAGATAAATGTTCATTGCCCCAAATATAAACAATAGTTTCTAAAAATGCCGTATTCAACGAAGAAAATCACACCCTAATTGGTGAAAATGAATAAAAAAAGGGTATTGCGACTCCGAAGAATCACAATACCCTTGCATATATTAAATGCAAATTTAAAGGGGCTTATTTTATCAGGTCAATGCTTCTCTTGACAAAGTTGTTCAAAGCTTCACCTTTCAACATACCATTCTGCAGCAGTGCCAAATCTATCAGTTGACGGACAACCTTATTCTTGGCAGCATAATCGGCGAAGATGCCTTCTTTCTGTGTTTTCAGTTCGTCCCACTTCTTATCCAGCTCATTCACTTTATCCTTTTCGGCAGTCGGTATATCCTCATCTTTCTTGCCTTCCTGCTTCTTTTTCAGGTCAGTACGCTGCTTGTTCACTTCATCCATCTCTGCCTGAACCGGAGCAACGGCAGCAGCACATTCCTTATCTTCATCTGCCAGAACTTCTTTTACCAGCTTATGGTCTGAATTCAATACCAGGTTAAACATATCCGGCATTTCGCCATAGAAGCTCATTCCAGCCTGGATATTCGCCATTTCCTTCATACGGCGCATGTACTCGCTCTGAGTTATCATGATAGGAGTGGCATTTTCGCCCAAAGCCTGCGCCGTGATGTTGAACTCCGTCTTATCCATCTTGGGCAACTGGCTCTTGAAGATGGAAGAAAGAACTTCCTGCTTGCCGGCTTCCAACGCTTCATTCTTCTTGTCTTCCTTGACAATCAGATTATCAATAATATCGCTGTCTACACGAGTGAAGCGAACCTTTTCGAACTTCTGTTCCAACATGCTCACCACCGCAATGTCCAGCTGTCCATCCATCAACAGCACATTGTATCCTTTATTCGTAGCGGCCTCTATGTAGCTGTATTGTTCATCTTTATTGTTGGCATACAGATAAATCAGATTTCCATCCTTATCCGTCTGGTTATCTTTAATCAACGTCTTATACTCTTCGAAAGTATAATATTTGCTGTCTGTATCGGTGAAAAGGGCAAAATCCTTGGCTCTATCATAGAAATCTTCCTGCGTAAGCATTCCGTAGTTGATGAAGATTTTCAAGTCATTCCACTTTTCCTCAAACTGTTTACGGTCATTCTTGAAGATAGACTGCAAACGGTCTGACACCTTCTTCGTGATATATGTAGAAATCTTCTTCACGTTGGCATCGCTCTGCAAATAAGAACGGGAAACGTTCAATGGAATGTCCGGTGAATCGAGCACACCATGCAGCAGGGTCAAGAAGTCGGGAACAATACCTTCCACCGAATCCGTCACATATACCTGGTTGCAATAGAGCTGAATCTTATTCTTGTTCAACTCGATGTTGCTCTTCACTTTGGGGAAGTACAGAATACCGGTAAGGTGGAACGGATAATCCACATTCAGATGAATCCAGAATAAAGGTTCGTCGGACATAGGATAAAGGTCACGGTAGAACTTCTTATAATCTTCATCTTTCAATTCGCTGGGTTTCAGCGTCCACAACGGGTTGGAATCATTGATGATATTATCCTCGGCAGTTTCAACCTGCTTGCCGTCTTTCCATTCTTTCTTCTTGCCGAATGCAACCGGGATAGGGAGGAAGCTGCAATACTTCTTCAACAAAGAGGAAATGCGCGCTTCTTCAAGGAATTCCTTGCAGTCATCGTCTATGTAAAGAACGATATCCGTACCACGTTCTGCCTTATCAGTGTCTTCAATCGTAAACTCCGGACTGCCATCGCATGTCCACTTTACAGCCTGGGCGCCTTCCCGATAGGATTTAGTGATGATTTCGACTTTCTTGGCAACCATAAAAGCCGAATAGAAACCCAATCCAAAATGGCCGATGATGGCGTTGGCATCGTTTTTATATTTCTCAAGGAAGTCATTGGCGCCAGAGAAAGCTATCTGGTTAATATACTTGTCTATTTCTTCAGCCGTAAGACCTATACCATGGTCGGACACCGTAATGGTATCTTTTCCCAGCGAGACATGTACGGTTAAATCGCCAACTTCACCCTTGAACTCACCGATAGAGGAGAGTGTTTTCAGCTTCTGTGTAGCATCAACCGCGTTAGAAACCAACTCACGGAGAAAAATTTCATGATCACTATACAAGAACTTTTTAATGACGGGGAAGATATTCTCAGTAGTTACCCCAATATTACCTTTTTGCATACTACATTTATATTTTTTAGATTTATATTTTTAATTATTCCGGCAGATATAGCACAAAAAAAATGCCAGCCCATAAGGACTGACATTTTGACGGTTTTTATAAAGAACAGCTTATGCCTTCCTGATGCTCAGCTCGTCTTTTTCTTTGTCTACTGATACGTTTACCGTATCACCCGGCTGTAACTCCTCCGCCACTATCAGCTCGGAAAGTCCATCCTCCAAGTGGTTCTGAATGGCGCGCTTCAATGGGCGCGCACCAAACTGTACATCGTACCCTTTCGAAGCAAGGAATGTCTTTGCATCATCCTCCACAACCAGCTTGTAACCAATTGCTTCAACCCGTTCGTACAAACCTTTCAGCTCAATGTCCACAATCTTTGTGATGGCCTCCAAAGAGAGCTGGTCGAAAGTAATGATTTCATCCAAACGATTCAAGAATTCGGGAGCAAAGGTCTTGTTCAGAGCCTTTTGTATCACGCTGCGCGAATGTTCATTGTCATCCGTGCGGTTTTGCGCCGCAAAACCTACGCCACGGCCAAATTCCTTCAACTGCCGCGTACCGATATTGGAGGTCATAATGATAACCGTATTCTTGAAATCGATGGTTCTGCCATAATTGTCAGTCAAACGGCCTTCATCCAGTACCTGAAGCAAGATGTTGAACACGTCCGGATGGGCTTTCTCAATCTCATCCAGCAAGACAATGGAATACGGCTTGCGACGCACCTTTTCAGTCAACTGGCCGCCTTCCTCATAGCCCACATATCCCGGAGCGGCACCAATCATACGAGATACGGTGTATTTCTCCATATACTCGCTCATATCGATACGTATCAAGGCATCGGCAGAGCCAAACATATATTTTGCCAATTGCTTTGCCAAATGCGTCTTACCCACACCAGTAGGGCCAAGGAACATAAAGGTTCCGATGGGATGGTTCGGGTCTTTCAACCCTACACGGCTACGCAAGATTGCTTTGGTAAGTTTCTCTATCGCAGCATCTTGAGCTATCACCTTCGCCTGTAGTTCTTCCTTCATTCCGGCCAGTTTAAGTCCTTCTGCCTGCGCCATGCGCTGTACGGGTACACCGGACATCATTGAAATAACATTGGCTATTTCCTCTTCACCTACCGTTTGGCGGTCATCCTTCAAACGGGCTTCCCACTCAACCTTCATCTCCTCCAAGCGGACAGAAAGTTCCTTCTCACGGTCGCGGTAGCTGGCAGCCAGCTCAAAATTCTGTGACTTTACAGCTTCAGCCTTCAGGCTACGTGCCTCTTCAATCAGCTTTTCCTGTTCCTCAATTTCTTTCGGAACATTAATATTCGTCAAATGCACACGCGAACCCGCCTCGTCCAAAGCATCAATAGCTTTATCCGGGAAGTTGCGGTCGGTTATATAGCGTGCTGACAACTTGACACATGCTTCCAGGGCTTCATCCGTGTAGCTCACGTTATGATGGTCTTCATACTTCTCCTTGATATTCTTCAATATCTGAAGCGTTTCTTCAGCTGTGGTAGGCTCTACAATCACCTTTTGGAAACGACGTTCCAAAGCACCGTCTTTCTCGATATTCTTTCTGTATTCATCGAGAGTGGTAGCTCCAATACACTGGATTTCACCACGCGCTAAAGCTGGTTTCAGCATATTGGCAGCATCCATGGAACCGGCAGCAGCACCGGCACCTACAATCGTATGGATTTCATCGATGAAAAGGATGACATTCGGATTTTTCTGCAACTCGTTGATGATAGAGCGGATACGTTCCTCAAACTGACCACGGTATTTTGTTCCCGCCACCACAGAGGCCATATCAAGCATCACCACGCGCTTTTCAAACAAAATGCGCGAAACTTTCTTTTGCACAATACGCAATGCCAAACCCTCTACGATGGCAGATTTTCCGACTCCAGGTTCACCGATAAGCACTGGATTGTTCTTCTTACGGCGGCTCAAGATTTGCGCCAGACGTTCAATCTCGCGTTCGCGACCCACAACCGGGTCCAGCTTGCCTTCTTCGGCAGCCCGCGTCATGTCTACGCCGAAATTGTCCAGCACAGGAGTATCATTGGACGGCTTTCTGGATGCAGCCTGTGCAGCCGAAGCCGAACCAGCCCCCCCAGTACGGGAGGAGCGGGACATATTCATATCTTCTTCATCCTCTTCATCATCCTCGGTGAATCCCATTCCCGCATTCGGATTGGTCGATTTCATCGAAAGCTGTTCAAATACAGCCTGATAATCCACCCGGTGTTCTTCCAAAACAGTTGCAGCAAGATTGTCGCCATCTTTCAAAATAGCCAGCAATACATGTTCCGTATCGGCAGTTGCACTTTTCAGCAAACGCGCTTCAAGCATACACATCTTCAATATCTTAGCCGTCATCGGGGACAAGGGCACTTCAGCGTCCGGCAAGAGAGTATCGTCCTCGGCATCCTTTAGGAAACCCTCCAGACGACTTTTTACTCGTTTTAAATCTATATCAAGTTTCAACAATATTTCAATAGCTTTTCCTCCGCCATCACGCAGCATGCCGAGCAGAAGGTGTTCCGGACCAATATAGCGATTTCTCAATCGATTGGCTTCTTCCTTGCTATAAGTAATTATGTCTGAAACTCTTTGTGAAAATTGATTGTTCATATTTTATAATTCTCCTCAATTAAAAAGGTTATCCACGACAAAGATACGCATTTATTAATTCAGCGTATCATATTTAACTGATTTAATAGTATACAAATCCCGTGCCATAAATTTCAAATCTGTTTTTCCACTTTATACCTTATATATTAATAGCAATTTGGTGAGGAATGGAGGGAGTACTTCCATATTTATGTTGCAGGCAACAAAGTTTATGGAGGAAAACTTTTGTATATCGTAAAAAAGCAGTACTTTAGCGTGGTTTTTCACGAACCCGAAAATGTATAATTAATAATCTTTTTAAATGCTTGAACAAGACAGAATTATAAAGATTAACATCGAGGAGGAAATGAAGTCATCGTACATTGACTACTCTATGTCGGTCATTGTTTCACGTGCCCTTCCGGATGTTAGAGATGGTTTTAAACCCGTTCACCGAAGAATTCTTTTCGGAATGATGGGATTAGGAAATACCTCCGACAAACCTTATAAAAAATCAGCCAGAGTTGTAGGTGAAGTATTAGGTAAATATCACCCTCATGGCGACTCGTCCGTTTACGGAGCTCTTGTACGTATGGCTCAGCCTTGGGCAATGCGTTACATGTTGGTAGATGGACAAGGTAACTACGGTTCAGTAGACGGTGACAGTGCTGCTGCCATGCGTTATACAGAGTGTCGTTTGCGAAAAATTGGTGAAGACATGATGACAGACCTTGAGAAAGAGACTGTTGACATGCAGAACAATTTCGATGACTCTTTGCAAGAGCCTACCGTCATGCCGGCCCGTATTCCGAATCTTTTGGTAAATGGTGCATCTGGTATTGCCGTAGGTATGGCTACCAATATGCCGACCCATAATCTATCTGAGGTTATTGACGCTTGTATTGCATACATCGAAAACAATGACATCGATATAGAAGAGCTGATGACGTATGTCAAAGCTCCTGATTTCCCGACCGGAGGCTATATATACGGTATGAGCGGTGTTCGCGAAGCCTATCTCACGGGACGCGGACGTGTCATAATGCGTGCTAGAGCCGAAATTGAGACTGGTTCGACGCACGATAAAATCGTTGTGACAGAAATTCCCTATGGTGTCAACAAAGCTGAATTGATTAAGAATATAGCCGATTTGGCCAACGAAAAGAAAATTGAAGGTATTGCCAATGCTAATGACGAATCCGACCGTGAAGGTATGCGTATCGTTATTGATGTAAAACGTGATGCAAATGCCAGCGTTGTACTCAACAAGCTCTACAAGATGACAATGCTGCAGACATCTTTTGGTGTGAACAATGTTGCATTGGTACATGGCCGTCCACGTCTGCTGAATCTGAAGGATTTGATAAAATACTTCGTTGAGCACAGACACGACGTAGTCATCCGCCGTACTCAGTATGATTTGCGCAAGGCCAAAGAACGTGCACATATTCTGGAAGGATTAATCATTGCATCTGATAATATCGACGAAGTAATCAAGATTATCCGTGCTGCTAAAACCCCGAATGATGCTATATCAGGTTTGATGGAGCGATTCCAACTCAGTGAAATTCAGTCACGTGCCATTGTTGAAATGCGTTTGCGTCAGCTCACAGGATTGATGCAAGACCAGCTGCACGCCGAATATGAGGAAATTCAGAAGCAGATTGCTTATTTGGAAGAAATCCTTGTCAATGACGAACTCTGCCGCAAAGTCATTAAAGATGAACTGATTGAAGTAAAAGAGAAGTATGGTGACGAACGTCGCTCGGAAATTGTCTATTCATCAGAAGAATTCAATCCGGAAGACTTCTATGCAGATGATGAAATGATTATCACCATCTCGCACATGGGATACATCAAACGCACACCGCTGAGCGAATTCCGTGCGCAAAACCGTGGTGGGGTAGGCTCCAAAGGTACCGAAACCCGCGATGCAGACTTTGTAGAGCATATTTATCCTGCAACCATGCATAATACCATGATGTTCTTTACACAGAAAGGTAAGTGTTACTGGCTGAAGGTATACGAAATCCCCGAAGGTACTAAGAATTCGAAAGGTCGTGCCATCCAGAATTTGTTGAATATCGACTCTGACGATGCTGTAAACGCCTATTTGCGCGTGAAGAACTTGAACGACCAAGAATTTATCAACAGCCATTATGTATTGTTCTGTACTAAGAATGGTGTCATTAAGAAAACATTGCTTGAGCAGTATTCACGTCCTCGCCAAAATGGTGTAAATGCTATCACTATCCGTGAAGACGACCGTGTAATCGAAGTGCGTATGACAAACGGCGACAATGAAATCATCATTGCCAACCGTAACGGACGTGCCATTCGTTTCCATGAAAGTGCTGTGCGCGTTATGGGACGTACTGCCACCGGTGTACGTGGTATGACATTGGATGAAGACGGTCAAGACGAAGTAGTAGGTATGATATGCATCAAAGATCCTGAAGCGGAAACAATTATGGTTGTATCGGAACAAGGATATGGCAAACGTTCGGATATTGAAGATTATCGCAAGACCAATCGTGGAGGTAAAGGTGTGAAAACAATGAATATCACCGATAAAACGGGTAAATTAGTAACTATCAAGTCTGTTACAGATGAAAATGACTTGATGATTATTAATAAATCCGGTATTACCATCCGTCTGAAAGTCGCCGATGTTCGTATCATGGGACGTGCTACACAAGGTGTGCGTCTAATCAACCTTGAGAAACGTAATGACGAAATCGGCTCTGTATGTAAAGTCACTTCAGAAAATGAAGAGGAACTTATAGAGGAGGGGGAAGAAAATACCCTTGAAAGCCCTCAGAACGAGGTAAACAATGAAAATGAAGAATAGACATAATATTAATTTAAATTTTCTACAATCATGAAAAGAGTATTATTTTCAATGGTTTTACTACTTGTCGCAAGCTTTACTTTCGCCCAAGAAAAGAACGTAAAAGAGGCTAAAAGTATTGCTAACGGAGTAAATCCTGACTTTGCCAAAGCAGAGGAACTGATAAATCAGGCTTTAACCAATCCCGAAACAAAGGACAATGCCGAAACGTGGGATGTAGCAGGTCTTATCCAAAGAAAAAGAAGTGAGAAAGAAATGGAAAATGCCTATCTGAGAAAACCTTATGACACTCTTCAGGTATATAATAGCGCATTGAACATGTGTAAATTCTACTTCAAATGTGACGAATTGGCACAAATTCCCAATGAAAAGGGCAAAATCAAGAATAAATATAGAAAATCTAATTCTGCTACAATTTTAGCAGAACGCGGTAATCTGATCAATGGCGGTATCCAATTCTTTAATTTGGCCTCACAGAAAGAAGGCGATGCAGCCAATGAAGACAATAAAAAAGCATTAGATTTCTTTGCAACATACATTGATATTGCTATCAACCCGATGTTTGAAAAGGAAAATCTATTACAAACAGATACTGTATTACCCCAAATAGCATATTATGCAAGTTTAGCAGCTGCTAAGATGGAAGATTATCCTAGTATTTTGAAGTATGCTCCTTATGCGCAAGATGATAAAGAAGTTGGGAAATACGCAATGGAATTTATCTCTACTGCATTGAAAGCTGAAGGTGATACTGTTAAATGGATTGCTTCTTTAAAAGAAGGTATCCAGAAATATCCTGAACATTCATTCTTCTTCGGTCATTTGATTGATTATTATAGCAATAACAACAAATATGACGAAGCTATGCAGTTTGCTGATGATATGTTGGCTAAAGATCCTAACAATACATTCTATTTGTATGTAAAAGGCTACCTTTATCACAATATGAAGGACTATGATAAAGCTATTGAATTCTATAAAAAAACTATAGAAGTAGATCCTAATTATGCAGAAGCATACTCTAATTTAGGCTTAATTTACTGCTTACAAGCACAAGATTTCTCAGAAAAAGCAACTACAGATATTAATGATCCGAAGTATAAAGAAGACCAGGCTACTCTGAAGACTTTCTATGAAAAGGCAAAACCTTATTATGAAAAGGCAAGAGAACTGAAACCTGATCAAAAAGATTTGTGGTTAAATGGTCTGTATAGAGTGTATTATAATTTGCAAATGGGCCCTGAATTCGAAGAAATTGAAAAGTTGATGTAATACTTTCATAATAATAAAAGCCTAATTAAATTATTAATTAGGCTTTTATTATTGTTATATCATTAAGTAAAGAATGTTATTTCTTAAGTGAGGGAGAGAAGAAATTAAAATTAGATTAAATTATTCCAGCGCTATATTAAACATAATACTGATATTGAACAGAAACCATATTATCCATATTCAACACCTAATTCGGTCTTCCATAAATTACCAACAATGGTGTATCAGAATGGAAAATCATCTTTCTGGCAATGCCAGGGTTAAATAAGCGCGAAAATATATTTCTTTTATAAGAAGTTAATGTTATAATATCAATATGATTACTCTTGATATAACTGTCTAAACTACTAAGCAGATTATCGTTCTTTACCACATCATAGTGTATTTCCAATTGTGGATATTGTTTTTGAAAATATTCCTTAATACCAGCCAGTTTTATTTCATTCCATGTATTCTGAACATCTGAAAGATGTATCAGAGACACTGAAAACTTAAATGATTTCAGATTATTTATTAGTGAATCAAAAGCTATTAAATCACGTTGATCAAAATTAGTAATGAATGCAATACGCTTAGCCTCAGAAAATTGCTTGAATGGAGTATTTTCAGGAATGGCCAATACCGGTACACGGCTACGTTCAATCACTTCAGCCGTTACACTACCGATCAAA
The DNA here is from genome assembly GCF_900217715.1 of Bacteroides sp. AR29. NCBI lineage: Bacteria > Pseudomonadati > Bacteroidota > Bacteroidia > Bacteroidales > Bacteroidaceae > Bacteroides > Bacteroides sp. AR29. The sequence continues at coordinate 78,287 of NZ_OBMS01000012.1, read as the reverse complement.
TCAATATCCTTCTGACTTTTACCACGAGTTCCCATTATGATAATGCGTGGTCGATATTCCTTGGTATAGCGGAGTACCTCTTCTTCAGGAATACCTTCACGCAAGACACAAGTATATTTAATATCTGGAAACTCGCCGGAAGCTACCTTCTCTTTTACTTTATTAGATAATGCATTCAAATCAGCATGAACTTTTTGTAAGATACTCCTTACATTCTCCTCATCACTTAGCTGATAGTTAAATACGTCTCCGTATGGCAAAGAAGTTGCATATATAGGAGTAAAATAAACATGTAGCAAAACAACTTCTGCACCTATATTCTGAGCGAAATTGAAACCGAACTCGCAAGCCTTCAAAGAATAATTGGAAAAATCCACTGGAATCAGCACTTTATTACTAACCTTCTCCAGTTTAGGTGACTTCCCCCCCACTACCTCTTCAGATAACCACGCAGAGCTTTCAGTAATTTTCAGAGCATGAGGTAAGTCACTCTCCTTAATACGTACACGTACGCCAGAAGAAACAACCGGTTGTATCTGGTTTACATTGTGAATATAAGTCTCAATACCTTCATTTTCAAGAACATTTTTCAATATTTGAGCTTTCGCGTACGTTAAGATTGCCAAAGTAACTAATTTATCTTCCATATATCATTGATTTTGAGATTAAAACAAACAAGAAATCCCAATTGTTGTCAGCAATTGGGATTCTATCTAACTTTCTCTTCTTAAGCTCGAACAGCTTCTTCAGTCTTACCTGCCATTTCATCTAAAATTTTTAAAGCTCGCTCTAAAACAGTAGTATCATCAATCATAACCAATCCACCATCTGGTCCAGGTTCCAAGTGAATCCCAACACTTTTCCCCTCCTTAAAATTGTGTCCACCGAAAAAATTTCTTACAGTGTCAACATTCAGTCCAAGTTCATCGGCTATTCTATGCATACTACCACTAGGCAATGAGTCTTTAATCTTACGTAATTCATTAAATGTTATTGTTCTCATATTCATAAATTTAATGGTTAATACTCTGTACTTTTTATTATCACGCTATAAACTTAAGGAAAAAAAAGGATAAAACAAACTATTTCTTTATCTTTTTTCAAAAAGAATATTGCCTCTCCAAAAAATAATCATTTTCAAGTATGCAGAATTATAAGTACAGAGAAAAAGCTCCTAAAAATAGACAGAAACAGCTCGTATAAAGCAGAATTATCGGGTTTATACGAGCTGTTTTTAGAATACAGGGAAAATTTAAATACCTTCTATGGCAGAAGCTGGAACCCACCCTACTTTACCATCTTCCAAACGAATTTCTTTCCATTCACGCATAGAGTTGTCTTTTATCTCAACTTTACGTCCCTCATGAAGAATGAACAGACTTGTACCACTTTCACTGGGAGTACTACGCACTGTGACACTAGGTGCCAACACTATAGCTTCGTTACGTTCCATCAGTTCGCCTTTTTGCTGAGCAGCAAACACATTACTCAATATAACAAGAACCAGGAATACTATTCCTGCAATAAATCCCACTTTCTTTCCCGTAATCTGTTTTGAAAAGAAAAAGAGATAGAACGAAACGAGTAATAGTACAAAGAACACAATCCCCAACTTAGCCCATGCGTCTACGCTAAGACAATTAATCAACGATTTAGTCCAAGATACAAAGAAAACCTCAGGAATTGGGATTACCTTATCGATTGTCTTAGAACGTGCTATCTCCAAATTTGCACGAATATCAGCATTACCAGGTTCCAACAACAAGGCACGCTCATAATTCAATATAGCTCTTGCTATATCATCTGCCTTATAATAACTGTTGCCAAGATTATAATAGACCTCTGCAGCCTCTCCCTTCTTTAACAGATTCTCATATATTTGAATGGCAGAAGCATAATCATTCCGTATATAAGCGCTGTCACCTTCAGCCTTTGTCACATTGCTTTCTTGCCTTGCAGCAGAGAATTCCGCATGTGAACCGACGGATGTAGAGTCACTAGCAGTCTGTAATGTATCTACAGATGCAGAATTCTGCCCATAGGCAGTAATTGCCATCACTAGACTAAGAGTAAAAAACAATATTTTATTCATTACCATTTCCTCCTGATTAATGTTTTATCGAGTTTTCCATTTTACTGATAACTTCCAAAGAAGCTGAATATACCTTATCCATAGCCTGGTTATCATCACCCGGAGCAAAGCGGGCAAACTCACAGTTATTCAATGCATCGAGGAATTCCTTTATCAACGCATCATTCACACCATAATTACGAAGTTCCTCTTCGATATTATCCTTAGACAAACGGGATACCGGAATGTTCAGTTTATCACTGATATACCCCCAAAGAGCCTTCAAAACCTCATCATAAAACGCATCTTTCTTATTCTCAGCCAATAATTTACCAGCTTGTTTCATACGTTTCACCGCCACTTTATTGGCTTTCTTGGTACGCATCTTTGCTACATTTGCATTGGCTGCTATTTGCTTACGATAGATGATAAAGAATGTAATGAATGCAATACCCGGTATCAAATAAAGCAACCAATACGTCAACGAACCGAAGAAGAAATCACCTTTGGGAGACAAAGTAACATTATTCTGCTTGATAAAACGAATATCCTCGTTCAATACTTTCAACTCTTCCTTGCTTGTAAAGTTTGCAATAGTCTGAGCAGCATTGCCTGCTCCCTTTTCCACATGCAATTCATACTCTTCCGTAGTCAACGTTTTATACGAACGGGAATTAATATCAAAATAACTGAACTTTACGGCAGGAATCTTATAAGTTCCCGCATTACGAGGAATTGCCAGATACTCAATGACCTTGCTACCGGAGAGGCCCGAATTTGTCAGACGGAATTTATTGTCCACCTTCGGATCATATACTTCAAAATCCTCGGGGAATTTAACTTCCGGATTAGAGAGCAATTTCAGATTACCGGTACCAGAAATGACAAGTTTGACAGTAACAGCATCATTGGTCTTGACATTTGTACTATTGATAGAAGAAGTTATATTGAACTCTCCCACTCCTCCCGAAAAATCGGCTGGCTTACCTGCCGGCAAGGGCTTTACGTCAATTGTCAGTTGCGGAGTCAAAATTGTCTTTTTAACTTCTACGTAATTGCTTCCTCCATTGAAAAATGCCTCGAACGGATCAGCAACTTGTGTAGCCTTTGCAATGGAAGCATCAAAGCGTGCTGCATCAATTGTCAGCTTACCGGCTTGTTGCGGGAACAACACAAACTGACGATAGATTGTAGACTGATAATTTCTACCTTTATAATGCTCCAATCCCCATCTTCTGTCATTAGGCAATTCTACTTCCTGAGAATGGAATCCTTTGAAGTCGGGCAATTTCACATTATCAAACATACGTAAGTCCACCAAGGTATATATCTTGTATGTCAGCAGAAAAGCCTCTTGTTCATACACCGTCATCTTACTGGCAGTAGCTGTAATAAACAAATCACTATTCGATACAGATGTCCCGGAAGAAGCGCGGCTGGCAGTGCCCTCACTCTGTTTGCCACCATTTCCAGAAGCTCCATTAGCAGCCTGATCTGCCGGAAGAACCCTTACTTGTACAGAATTCGAAACCATTTGGTTACCATCAGCAGTGATAGTGGCTCCTGGAATAGTAAAATCACCTTCTGCAGTCGCCATTAAAATATAAGTGAACGTAATACTGCTGGTTGAAGTCGTCTGCCCATTAATCATCTGCACGCTACTCTGTTGCGAGCGGCTAGGCCCCATCAACACATCAAATCCCTTCATAGAAGGAGCACGAAAATCCCTTACCTTTTGTGTAGTCACCGTATACGACAGTCTGAACTGGTCTCCTACCGCCACAGCGTCAGGAGCGGACGCAGTAAACGATACCTTGCCATCGGCAAAGGCATTCATACTGACTGCAATCAGTGCTATCCATAAGAAAACTATTTTTCTCATATATTATTCCTATTATGTTTGTTACCAATCTTTTTCCAGACGACCTCCTTGAAGTACCTGCTGCTTTTTCACTTTATCCTGCACATCCTTCTCGTCTTGCATGACAGAGTTCAATAGCTGCTCGGCATTTTCCTTAGACATCTCATTATCTTTCTTTTCCGGCTGAGAAGGTTGTTGTTGCTGGTCTTGATTCTGTTGCTGGTCTTTCTGCTGATCCTGCTGTTTATCCTGCTCCTTCTGTTGGTCCTGTTTATCCTGATCTTGATTCTGATCCTGGTTCTGCTGCTGGTCTTGCAACTGTTTCTGTGCCAAAGCAAGGTTATAGCGCGTTTCATCATCTTTCGGATTATTGCGTAACGACTCCTTATAGGCTTCTACCGCCTTTGCATAATCCTTCTGAGAATGAAAGATGACTCCCATATTATGATAAATCTGTGCTAAGTTCGATTTGTCCTTTTCTATCTTGGTAGCTCCCACATATTGCTCCATCGCTTCCTGCAGCTTGTTCTGCTGGGTCAATGTATTTCCCAGGTTGAACATGGAAACCGTTGACTTCGGGTTTACCTCCAAAGCCTTCCGATAGTTCACTTCTGCATCCACATATACGCTATCCTTAAAAAAACGGTTTCCCTTACGGATATAATCGCGTTCCGCCTTCTGTGCAGAAGCTGAAGCTGCCACTAACAGCAGCAAAACTATTCCAATATATTTTTTCTGTAACATACGCATCATTTCTTATTAGAGAATAAATGAATGTTGCGGAACAGAGGATTCTTGCGCTCCAATATCAACATCTCAGTCAGTAACAACAGCAGAATAATCCATGCCACTGCCTGAAACTGTTCATTGAATTCCGTGTACACCTGTGTTTCCACATCTGCCTTTGCCATCTTGTTGATTTCCTGACTAATCGCTTTCTGTGCACCATTGGTATTGTCTACGCGCACATAAATACCATTTCCTGCCTGAGCAATTTCCTGACACATCTGCTCATTCAAGCGAGTAACGATTACATTACCTTCACGGTCACGACGATAATCATTAGTACCCTCTATTGGAATGGGGGCACCCTCAGGCATACCTACCCCTAATACATTGACCTGGATACCTTTCTCAGCAGCAGCCTTAGCAGCTTCTACGGCACCACCTTCATGGTTTTCACCGTCGGTGATGACAATAACAGTACGTCCCACTCCTTCTTGAGGTGTAAAACTCCGGGCAGCCAGATTTATTGCAGCTCCAATTGCCGTACCTTGCTTGGAAATCAGCGAAGGATCGATGGACTCCAAAAACATCTTGGCAGAAATATAATCACTCGTAATAGGCAACTGGGTAAATGCGTCACCTGCAAAAACAATCATACCGACCTTGTCATTCTGCATCTTATCTACCAACTGCGCCACCAGCCGTTTTGCCTTCTGCAAGCGGCTTGGCTGTACGTCTTGTGCCAGCATGGAATTGGATATATCCAACGCAATCATCACTTCCACTCCCTGGCGTTTTACCGTCTCCAGTTTGGAACCAAACTGCGGACGTGCCAGCAGTACCGTGAACAACCCGATAGCCGCAAAAACCAACCAAAACTTCACATCCGGACGGTATTTGGAAACATCCGGCATTAGCTGTGCCATCAGTATAGGGTCACCAAATTTACGAATGGCTTTCCTCCTCCGATAATTGGAGTACAAGTAGAAGGCCGCCAATAAAGGCAGCAGCAGCAACAAGTACAAATATGCAGGTTCTTCAAATCGAAACATCTTTTTATTTACAATTTAGCAATTTACAATTTACAATTTGGCTACGCAATGACTGATACACTAAAAGACATTCTCCGTTTTTACGGTATCTTCTTCAATATAGAGTTGCGTAACAGTACCTCCAGTAATACACACAAGAAAGCAGCCAACGCAAACCAGCGGTACTCTTCCTGGCGCTTGCTGTATTCTTTTACATTCAATTTTGTTTTCTCCAGCTTGTCTATCTCCTCGTACACTTCCTTCAACTTCGAGTTGCTGGTGGCACGGAAATAGTTACCTTCCGTTGTTCCGGCAATCTGTGTCAAAGTCTTTTCATCAATTTCGACGGGCATATTGACATATTGCACTGTTCCGCCTACCGGATAAGGATAAGGAGCCATACCATTGGTTCCTACCCCAATAGTATAAACGCGAATGCCAAAACTCTTGGCTATTTCAGCAGCCGTCAAAGGAGAAATATCACCTTTATTATTGACACCGTCCGTCAGCAGAATAATGACTTTCGACTTTGCCTTGCTATCCTTCAAACGGGTAACGGCATTGGCAATACCCATACCGATTGCCGTTCCGTCTTCAATCAGCCCACACTTCATATCTTTAAGCAAGTTCAACAATACGGCATGGTCTACTGTCAACGGACATTGCGTAAAGCTTTCTCCAGCAAACAAAGTTATACCTATATTGTCATTCGGACGTCCGTTAATAAACTCTGCCGCCACATCCTTCGCCGCTTCCAACCGGTTAGGTTTCAGGTCTTCGGCCAGCATACTGGTAGAAACGTCCATAGCAAGCATGATATCAATACCCTCAATCTCACTGTTCTGCCAGCTATCGGTGGTTTGCGGACGTGCCAAAACAAGAATAATCAGTATCAAGGCAATTATCCGCAATACAAACGGTACATGCAACAAATAGTTCTTATAGCTTTTAGGGGTATGGGCATACACACGGGCATCCGAAATCTGAAGCGTAGCTTCACTATTCTTCCGCTTCATAATATACCATACTATATAAGGTATAAGCAACAGCAGCAAAAATAAATATTCAATATTGGCAAAAACCATATTTATGTACGATTTAACGATTTACAATTCAGCTTCGCTCCAAACATCCCTCACTTTTCACTCATGTATATCCGATTGAAGTCACTTTTCCTGTATTAAGCAAAATAATTATACAACTCCAATCCGATATATATCAATGAACTGACAAGGGCTACAGCCAACACTACAATACCCGTTCCCAGCAAAATCTTGGTACGCAAAGAACGTTTCTCGATAATGGTAATCTCCGTAGGCTGCGGCTTGGCATTCTCCTCTTCTTTCTCCTTGGTTTCATTAATAAAGTCAATGGCATTAATCAGGTTAGCGTCATTTTCGTTCATCAATGGATTATGCTTGGCAAATTTCACCAAATCAGCAGTCTGGAACAATTCACGCAAATCCGATATTGCTTCCTTATCTTTCATTTCCAGCAACTTATCTATGATTTCCGTAGAAGTCATTTCCAAAGCATTGAAACCAAAACGGTCTTTTATATATGTACGAAGAGCATCGGTCAATTCCGTATAATATTCCTTCGGTTCCCCTTTCTGCCATACCTTCTCATTCTTGATACGTTCTATCTCCTGCATAGCCAACTGATGGGGAGGCAGCTTAGGTTCTACCTTCACCTTACGGATAATAGGCTTATTGTCGAAGAAGCGCATTATCAGATAGACAAGTAATATCCCTATCGGGATAATCAGCGCACCACAAGCCATAAGACCATACCAGTCTTCCCAGGCAAAAGGCGCTTGCATCACTGTTTTGGGACCGAAGAACTGTTCCGGATTCTCCGGGTCTAACGGGACATTCACCGAATATACTTTCAAGGCCAACGCTTTGGAGCGATACTTCTCATTATCCACCGTCACTTCCATAGGCGGCAGATAATAAAGAGCCGAGTCGAAAGAGGTAACTGTATACTCTTGAGTTATCAATGCACGCCGGCCATCATTCAGCAGTTGCGTATCAGGCTTGGCCACATCAATAATTTCAACCCCATTCACCAGCGTATCGGTATATACCGGGAATATGGCACGCTTATCGGCATCCAGAGATACTTGAAGCTTTATCTTTGCCTGCTCTCCAATAAGAATCTGCAAAGAGTCAATCGTAGCATCTACCGTTACCGACTGGGCTACTACCCTTCCCGACCATGCTATCAATAACGCTATCAGAAATAAATATCTTTTCATTTTCCGATTAATTTCGTTTCGCAAACAAATTCATCAATGCCTTGACATAATCCTGGTCGGTACGTACCGACACATTGTCGACATTACTCTTGGTAAACGTTTCATTCAATTCCGCCTGCTTGTTCACCCACCAATCATGATGGGCACGGCGCACGGCACGCGAGGAGGTGTCAATCCACTGCTCATGTCCCGTCTCGGCATCCCTAATCTTCATCAGTCCCACGGGTGGCAATTCTTCCACACGACGGTCGTACACCTGAACGGCAACCAGGTCATGCTTACGATTGGCAATGGTCATGGCGTTCTTGAAACTTTCCTGGTCGATGAAGTCGGACAAGACAAATGCCGTGCAACGGCGTTTCATCACATTCGTCAGATATTCCAATCCCAAACGGATGTTCGTCCTCCGGCTTTCCGCATGAAAATCTATCAGTTCGCGGATGATGTAAAGTATATGCTTACGTCCCTTCTTGGGCGGAATAAACTTCTCAATCCGGTCCGAAAAGAAGATGACACCAATCTTGTCATTATTCTGAATGGCAGAGAATGCCAGTGTAGCGGCAATTTCCGTCACCATATCCTTCTTCATCTGCTTTACCGTACCGAACTCCAAACTACCGGAAACATCTACCAACAACATCACTGTCAATTCGCGCTCCTCCTCAAACACCTTGACGTAAGGCTTGTTGAAGCGGGCGGTCACATTCCAGTCAATGTCGCGTATGTCATCGCCAAACTGATACTCGCGCACCTCGGAGAATGCCATACCTCTACCCTTGAAGGCAGAGTGATACTGCCCGGCAAAGATATTGTTGGACAATCCGCGCGTCTTTATCTCAATCTGACGGACTTTCTTCAAAAGTTCTGTTGTTTCCATTGATTTATTTTAATAATCTCATTTAAGCACACAAGCGCAATTTAGTTTATAACAGAAACTTCCCTATGAAAAGGGGTGAGGTTTTCGGTACTCAACCCTAAGGTTTACGACGCTAAACCTCAGGTATAGGATTGTAAACCTCAAGTTTACGAAAACCTCTATTATGCGTTAGGGCACTTCAACCTTGTTCAGTATCTTGCTGACGATTTCATCAGATGTCATATTGCTGGCTTCCGCCTCGTAAGTCAAGCCGATACGGTGGCGAAGTACGTCGTGTGCCACAGCGCGCACATCCTCCGGAATGACATAACCGCGACGCTTGATGAACGCGTAGCTACGAGCAGCCAAGGCCAAGTTGATGGAAGCACGGGGCGAACCGCCGAAACCAATCATGTCTTTCAGTTCTTTTAAATCATATTTTTCCGGATAACGGGTAGCAAATACAATATCAACAATATATTTTTCTATTTTCTCATCCAGATACACCTGGCGAACCACTTTACGAGCCTCAATAATTTCGTCTGCCTTCAAAATGGGCTTCACTTCAAATTTATCACCATTGATATTCTGACGGATAATCAGTTTCTCCTCTTCCAGCTTCGGATAGTCTATTACGACTTTCAGCATGAAACGGTCCACTTGCGCTTCGGGCAGCGGATAAGTACCTTCCTGCTCGATAGGATTCTGTGTGGCAAGCACCAGGAATGGTTTGGGCAACCCGAAAGTTTCATTGCCGATAGTAACTTGACGTTCCTGCATGGCTTCCAGCAAAGCACTCTGTACTTTGGCCGGAGCACGGTTGATTTCATCGGCCAAAACAAAGTTTGCGAAGACCGGACCTTTTTTTACTTGGAACGTTTCATCCTTCTGGCTGTAAACCATTGTACCTATTACGTCGGCAGGCAACAAGTCAGGCGTAAACTGAATGCGGCTGTATTGCGCATCAATCAACGAAGCAAGCGTCTTGATAGCTAAAGTCTTTGCCAAACCGGGCACACCTTCCAACAACACATGTCCATCGGACAACAAACCAATTAACAACGACTCTACCAGATGCTTTTGTCCTACAATGACCTGGTCCATACCTGTGGTAAGATTGGTAACGAAAGCACTTTGTCTTTCAATCCGCTCATTCAGTTCGCGGATGTCAATTGTTTCAGCCATAAATCAATCTATTTTTTAATGTTTAATTTCTTCATTTATCCGGTTTTGAACCGGCAATTATTTTTTTCGCTCCCAAAAGTACGGGAATAAATTAACCATACCAACTAATTTTTATTAAAAAACTATGCGAAACCTTTTAGATTAAACTACTTTCATAGAGTTTAGTATTTAACAAAAAAGAAGCAGTAATTTTTTACTGCTTCTTGGCTAATTTCGGTATCTTGATAGTGGTACCATAAGGTACATTATCCGGATTCTTGATTACGCCGGGATTATGCTTCACGATATAAGGCCAAAGAGCTTTTGTCCCATAAAAACGAAGCGCTACCCTAGTCAGCGTTTCCCCTTCCTTGATGGTATAAGTGGTTTCTGTTCCCACAATCGTATACCCCACAGAATCCGGTTCAAACGGTGCAACTGTCTTTTTCTGCTCTTTTTTAGGAGCGGGAGACTGTGCCTGTACATTTTCCTTTGGAGTTGTTGTAAGCGCAGGAGTTGTTGTAGCAACAGTTTCTGCCACAGTATCTGTCCGGGCAGGAACTACAACATCTTTTGAAACAATGCTGTCTGTCAAGGCAATATTGTCTTGACCGGCAGGGACATCCACCTTTTCAGTAACAGATTCCTTCACATCCGAGTCTGCAACCTCTTCTACAAGAGGCTTTGCAGTAAGTTTGTCAAGCAAGTCCGGATAATACATGAAAGCTACGGCACCACCACACAACAACACTACAAATACAACGATGCCTATAAAATATTTCATAGTCGAAGAATCTGCCGTATCTTTTATCACTGGCTCAGACGGTTCCGGTTCAACAGCAACTATATTTTCAGGCATTGCTTCAGGTTCAGTTTTTTCCGGTTTCTCCTCTTCAACTTCCGGTTCGGGCTCAACTAACGGCTCTTCGACTACAGTTTCCACCAAAGGTTCTTCTATCGTGGCTTCTTCCACTAAGGCAACCTTCTCCTCCACCTCTTGTTCCGGAGTTTTGATTTCAGTATCTTCATCATCTTCACTGTCATTTTCCTGCAGGGTGTCCTCAAGCACCGTAGCGTCATTCAAAACTACAGTTTCAAAATGCGAAAATGGTCTATTGATAATATCTTTCAAAGCCGGTTCCGGTGTAAACGACACTTTTGTATGCCCTTGTATCTCAAACCTTTCCCCCGTATTCACATTAACGCTTTCACGACTCCCGACATCTATCAGCTTGAAAGTCCCCAAACCTCGTATCTTCACATATTTGTCCTTCTCCAAAGACTCCTCAATCAGCTGGAAGAATTCTTTCACAAAACTATCCGCATTCTTCTTGCTCATGCCATGCCTTTCAGCCAGCGTGTCAATCAGGTCTTGTATGTTCAGTTTCTCATTCATAATACGGGAGATTTTTTAAAAGCCGGTTACTTAAACTTATCCTTTAACAATGTACTCGGCTTATAGGTCAACACCAATTTGGGAGGCACCAGCATACGTTGCTTTGTAGTCGGATTCACAGATATACGCTCTGCCTTCTTTTTCACTTCGAATGTACCGAACCCTTGTATAGAGATAATATTCCCCTCCTCCAACTGCCGTGTCATATCTGCCAGCAATGAAGCAACCAGCTCAGAAGTATCTTTCAATGTGTACCCTAACCTCCGCGACAATTCAGAAGTAAACTCTTTGTTATTCAAAATGTAAGCCTTTAAATTGAACTACGGTGCTATATTAGCAAATCTTCTTCACATATGCAAGAAGATAAGGAAAAATCTTTAAATTATTCGTCCAAAAAGGTCGAAATCATCGGAATTTACTATCTCTACGTGGTAAAAGTTACCTATATGCAACGCCCTGTCTCCACGCTCAATCAAAACCTCAGGATCCACTTCGGGAGAATCAAATTCTGTACGTCCAATATAATATTCGCCTTCCAGCCGGTCAATGATTACTTTCATCTGCCTGCCTACTTTCTCCGCACTCAACTCCCCTGAAATGCCTTGTTGAATAGACATTAACTCATCCAAGCGCGCTTGTTTCACTTCCTGGGGAATAGAATCCTCATATTCAGCAGCGGCATACGTCCCTTCTTCTTCCGAATACGCAAAAGCCCCCATTCTATCGAAACGCACTTTACGGACAAACTCTTTCAGCTCCTCAAAATCGGCTTCAGTTTCTCCTGGATGCCCCACCATCAGTGTAGTACGGAGATGAATACCGGGAACCTCCTCACGGAATTGTTCTATCAGCTTATACGTCTCATCCTTCGTCACATGGCGACGCATCTTTTGCAGCATATTGTCACTGATATGTTGCAGGGCAATATCCATATATTTGCATACATTGTCACGCTCGCGCATCACACGGAATAAATCAGTCGGAAAATGTGCCGGATAGGCATAATGCAAGCGTATCCACTCCACTCCGGGAATATCCGAAATCCGCTCAACAAGCTCGGGCAACATTTGCTTCTTATATAAATCTACTCCGTAATAGGTCAACTCCTGGGCTATAACCTGGAATTCCTTTACACCCCGTGCAACCAAATACTTCACCTCGTCAAGTATCTCCTCCATCGGGCGCGACACATGCCGTCCCGTAATGATGGGAATAGCGCAATAAGAACATTTACGGTCACACCCTTCGGATATCTTCAAATAGGCATAATGCTTGGGAGTGGTCAATGTGCGCTCTATGTGCAGCTCGTCATGATAGGCCTTTCCCAAATCCTGCAACAACTCTCTCCAATTGAATTTACCATAGAATTTATCCACCTGGGGAATTTCAACGGCCAATTCCTTCAGATAACGTTCCGAAAGGCAACCCATTACATAAAGCTTCTCCAAGTTTCCTTCCTCCTTGGCCTGCGCAAATTCCAGAATCATATTAATGGATTCCTCCTTGGCGTCACCGATGAAACCGCAAGTATTGATTACGGCAATCTGTCCCTTCGGTCTTTCCGCATCATGTGTCACATGGAATCCCACTTCCTCCAACTGACGCATCAAATGTTCCGAATCCACCAGGTTTTTAGAACATCCTAAAGTGATGATATCTATAGTCTTCCGTTTCATGCATTCTCCCCGAACAGTGAATCAACAAATTCCTTTTTACGGAACACCTGCAAATCTTCCATGCCTTCACCCAATCCAATATATTTAACCGGAATTTTAAACTGGTCTGAAATGCCGATGACTACGCCACCCTTGGCTGTTCCGTCCAACTTTGTAACAGCCATTGCCGTAACCTCCGTTGCCAGAGTGAACTGCTTGGCTTGCTCGAATGCATTCTGCCCGGTTGAGCCATCCAACACAAGCAACACCTCATTCGGAGCATCAGGGACAACCTTCTTCATCACATTCTTGATTTTCGTCAGTTCATTCATCAAACCGACTTTATTATGAAGGCGTCCTGCCGTATCTATAATTACCACATCGGCATTATTGGCAGTTGCGGAACTCAGTGTGTCAAAAGCGACAGAAGCCGGGTCAGCACCCATTTTCTGCTTCACAACAGGCACACCTACCCGTTCACCCCATATCACCAACTGCTCCACAGCAGCAGCACGGAAAGTATCGGCAGCACCCAGATAAACAGACTTTCCGGCTTTCTTGAACTGATAAGCCAGTTTGCCAATCGTAGTAGTCTTCCCTACACCATTGACGCCCACTACCATAATGACGTATGGTTTCTTCGCAATCGGTGCTTCAAAGTCATCCACATCCTCCGAATTATTCTCTGTAAGCAACGCTGCAATTTCATCACGTAAAATATGATTCAGCTCAGTGGCATTCATATATTTGTCGGCTGCTGCACGCTTTTCGATACGTTCAATAATTTTCAGTGTCGTTTCCACGCCCACATCCGAAGTTATCAACACCTCTTCCAGGTTATCCAATACTTCATCATCAACTTTTGACTTTCCTGCCACGGCACGCGCAATCTTGCCAAATACACTTTCTTTGGTCTTAGATAATCCTTTATCTAATGTTTCCTTTTTTTCCTTGGAGAAAAAACTAAAAAATCCCATACACTAATTATTTTTATGCAACCTGTTTTCGCATTCCCTGCAAAGATAGTGCAAACCGGATGCAGAATAAAATGAACCCGTTCATTTTTTATGCTGAGGTGCAGCCTATCTTCGCATTTTCAGCAAAGATATAACAAAACTGACGAATATTAAAAACTTCGTCCTCTTTTTAAAAAGAAATCCCCTTACCGGAAATACCGACAAGGGGATCTTTATAAGTCATCAGCGCTTTACAGCCACTGTATTTATCTTATTTCTTAAAGAAGTTCTGAACATCTTCATTACGGACCATCTGTTCATCAAAGATGTAAGCACCAGTCTTAGGAGACTTCACCATTTTGATAACCTTTGTATAAGAACGTCCTTCTTTGCTTCCTTCGTGCAAGGTTGCTACCGCTTTCTTTGCCATAAGTTATAGATTTATTATTTAATTTCTTTATGTACTGTCACTCTCTTCAGAATCGGGTTGTATTTCTTCAACTCCAATCTCTCTGTGGTATTCTTTCTGTTCTTCGTCGTAATATAACGAGAAGTACCCGGCATACCGCTATCCTTGTGTTCTGTGCATTCCAGAATCACCTGTACTCTGTTACCTTTTGCTTTCTTTGCCATAATCAGTATTCTCCTCTACTTTAGCCAATAACTTTAATGCTTTTCCAATCACAATAACCTTTAGCTACCGCATCTTTCAAAGCAGCGTCCAGTCCTTTCTTATTAATAATGCGCAAACCATTAGCGCAAATGCTAAGGCTGATCCAGCAATCCTGCTCTACATAGTAGAACTTCTTGTTAAACAAGTTCAAATCAAAGGTTCTCTTTGTTCTTCTCTTTGAGTGTGAAACATTGTTGCCAATCATGGCCTTCTTTCCGGTAATTTGACAAATCTTTGACATTTCTATCTTAATTTTATAGTTTTCTTTTTTGCCTATTTCAAACAGAGCGCAAAGTAAGCACTTTTATCGTTACCAAACAAGTTTTTCTTAAAATAATTCACTGTATGATAGCATTTTTTCCTCATTTCAGCTTCTCACAAAGCAACAAAAGGGCATTTTGAATTGCTTTTTCCACATTTCCCTTTCTTCCCTCGTCTCCCTCCTGCTTCATGGTAACGATTTCATTTTTATAGGCAGCGGCTATCCACACCGTACCCACCGGTTTTTCCGGAGTCCCACCTCCAGGACCTGCAATACCGGAAGTAGCCACTGCACAATCTGTTTTCAGCGTTTTCATCGCACCTTTCACCATTTCTGTAACAGTTTCGCGACTTACTGCTCCATGTTTTTCCAAAGTTTCGGCAGATACATGCAGCAAAGACATCTTTATTTCATTGGAATACGCCACTATACTACCATTAAAGTATTCCGAACTGCCGGGAACGGAAGTAATCAGAGCGGCAATCCCTCCACCCGTACAACTTTCTGCGGTGGAAAGGGACAATTTCTTTGCTTTCAGCAGCTCTCCTACCTTTTCTTCCAACTTCATACCTTATTATATATTATCCTAAAGTTACGCGTGAATAAGCAGGTGCTTCCATCGGACAAAAATCCTTATCCATATACTTGAAGTATCCGGTAATGGCAATCATGGCAGCGTTATCCGTTGTGTAGCTGAACTTCGGAATAAATATTTTCCAACCATACTTCCCGGCATGCTCACGGAAAGCATTACGCAATCCGTTATTGGCAGAAACGCCTCCTGCAACAGCCACTTCCTTTATTTTATATTGTTTGGCAGCTTTGCGCAACTTATCCATCAAGATATCTACAACGGTAGCTTCCAGTGATGCCGCCAAATCCGTCTTGTGATGTTCGATGAAATCGGGGTCGTCCTTCATCCAGTCGCGCAGAGAGTAAAGAAACGAGGTCTTAAGTCCGCTGAAACTATAATCCAACCCTGGAATATGCGGTTTGCTGAACGAGAAGGCTTTAGGATTACCTTGCCGAGCCAGTTTGTCAATAATCGGACCACCCGGATATCCCAATCCCATTACCTTCGAGCATTTGTCAATGGCTTCACCGGCGGCATCATCAATGGTCTGCCCCAAAATTTCCATATCGTTATAGGCTTTCACCAAGATAATCTGTGAGTTTCCACCGGAAACCAGCAAGCAGAGGAAAGGAAATTCCGGCTGCACATTATCTTCACCTTCTGCTTTAATGAAATGAGCTAACACATGACCAGTCAAATGATTAACATCAATCATAGGAATACCTAATGAACGGGCAAACCCTTTGGCGAAAGATACCCCCACCAACAACGACCCCATCAATCCCGGTCCACGCGTAAAGGCCACAGCACTCAATTCCTCTTTGGTTACTCCGGCGCGTTTCAATGCCTCATGCACTACCGGAACTATATTTTGTTGGTGCGCGCGGGAAGCCAGTTCAGGCACTACCCCGCCGTATGCTTCATGCACAGCTTGGCTGGCCACCACATTCGAAAGCAGATAACCATCTTTGATGACAGCTGCAGAAGTGTCATCACAAGAAGATTCTATTCCCAAGATTATTGTACTCATAATGTTTATTTACGTTTAAACGCTGCAAAAGTAGTGATAAAAGTACGATTCATAACGTATTATTTCATATTTTTGTTGGCTGATTATAAAAATTAACCGCCTATCAGAAAGCTAAAAAAAACAGTACGCTGGGTACTCGGTATTGTATTGGGATTGTATATCGGTACCATATTGTTGCTAAACATTCCATCCGTTCAGCGACAAATGTCTGTATTTGTTGCCAATGAACTGGCTTCCATACTGGACAGCAAGATTTCCATCGGGCGAATAAACATAGGATTGCTGAACCGCATCATCATCGACGATCTGCTCCTGGACGACCAGTCCGGCAAGGAAATGCTGAAGGTGACCCGTCTTTCCGCCAAATTCGATATTCTCCCCCTATTCAGCGGCAAAATATCCATCAGTAACATACAATTGTTCGGCTTTAACATCAATCTGAGCAAGCAGACTCCCAAGGATAAACCTAATTTTCAGTTTGTACTCGACGCATTCGCATCCAAAGATACGGTTCAAAAGAAAAATAACCTGGATCTCCGTATCAATTCCTTACTGATACGCCGCGGAAAGGTTTCATATGATGTGCTGTCCGAGAAAGAGACTCCGGGAAAGTTCAATCCACAGCATCTCCGCTTGCGTAACATTATTGCAAACATCTCCCTAAAAGCATTGCAAAATGATTCTATCAATGCTGCCATCAAGCGTCTGAGCATCGAAGAAGAACATTCCGGATTTGAATTGAAGAAACTAAGCCTAAAGGTTATCGGCAATGACCAACGGATGAAAATCGAAAATTTCGCCATCGACCTCCCCAACACCTCTTTGGCAATGGATACTATACACATGGATTATGACAGTCTGGGGGCGTTTGACAATCTTGCCCAAGATGTCCGTTTCTCATTCCATTTGCTGCCCTCTCAAATCGCCTTGCAGGATTTATCGGCTTTTGTTCCGGCTTTTGGTTCCTTCAAGGAAAAATTGCAAGTAGAGGTACAGACAGACGGCACCATCAATCAACTGAATTGCCCGCACCTTTCCGTCTCTGTCGGAAATCATTTTTATCTGAGGGGAGACGTATCTCTACAAGACCTTTCCCATCCGGAAAATGCTTATATATTCGGTAATTTGTCCAATTTGTACGCAGACCCGGAAGGAATTGCCTTCTTTGTCCGGAATTTCAGCAAGAACTATAATGGAGTACCTCCCGTCCTGCAACACTTAGGAACGGTTTCCTTCCGTGGAGAAGTCTCGGGCTACTTCACAGACCTCGTAACTTACGGACAAGTACGCACTGACATCGGAACCATCCAAACTGACGTAAAACTAAGTTCTAACAAAGATAAAGGTTATTTTGCCTATTCCGGTGCAGTGAAAACCAAAGAGTTTGAGCTGGGCAAGATGCTGGGTAACAAAAAACTGGGTAAAGTAACTTTCAATCTGGATGTCAACAGCAGCCATTACGAAAACCAATACCCGTCCGTACTGCTGAAAGGGCTGGTTGCCTCCATTGATTACAGCGACTACAATTACGAAAATATCACCCTAGATGGAGAATACAAGCAGGGAGGCTTCACGGGAAAAATCGCCTTGGATGACACCAATGGTTCTGTTATTTTGAACGGTACCATCAATACCGCCAGTCGGGTACCGACTTTCAACTTTCAGGCAAGCATCGACAAATTTCGTCCTCATGCCCTACATCTGACACCCAACTATGAAGATACGGAAATATCAGTCAAAGTCAAGGCGGACTTCACCGGCGGTTCCATTGACGAGATGAACGGTGAAATCAACATTGACAGCTTATCGTTCGCAGCTCCGGAAACACAATACTTCCTGGACAACCTGAAGATATCCGCCATAAGAGAAAGCGAAAACCAGAAACGGCTGACCATCCAATCCAACTTTCTCCAAGGTAGCATAGAAGGCGATTATTCTTATCGTACCCTGCCTGCCAGTGTACTGAATATCATGCGTCGTTATATCCCCGCCTTGATTCTGCCAGACAAGAAACCCATAGAGACGGAGAACAATTTCCATTTCGACATGCACATTTACAATACGGAACTGCTCTCCACCGTCTTTCAGATTCCGGTAAAAGTATATACCCATTCCACCATTAAAGGATACTTCAATGACAAGGCACAGCGGCTCCGTGTAGAAGGCTATTTTCCCCGTCTCCGCTATGAAAACAAATTCATCGAATCCGGAATGTTCCTTTGCGAGAATCCCGGTGACCAGTTCCATACACGCCTACGCTTCAGCAACCGCAAATCAAGCGGCGCTGTCAATATAGCTTTAGAAGCGCAAGCCCAGAACAACAGCATACAGACCACGCTGAACTGGGGTAACAGCAGCACTGTAACCTACAGCGGGAAACTCGCCGCCGTCGCCCACTTCATCCGTGAACAGAAAGAAGCGAATGAAAACAAGAGGAAACTTCCCCCCTTAAAAACCGTCATTGATGTCCAGCCCACCAACGTGATACTGAACGATACGCTATGGGATATACATCCCTCCCAAGTGGTACTCGACTCCGGCAAAGTGTATGTCAATGATTTCTACTTCAGCCATAAAGACCGGCACTTGCGTATCAATGGTATCGTTTCACCACAACCCGAAGATACAGTACGTCTGGATTTGAAGGAAATCAACATCGGTTATGTGTTCGACATTGCAGACCTCGGAGTCAATTTCAAAGGAGAAGCCACCGGTCCGGCTTTCGCCAGCGGAGTACTGGAAAAACCCGTCATGAGCACCGATTTGTTTATCCGCAACCTCGGATTGAACGAAGGCTTGCTGGGGGACGCCAACATACACGGAGAATGGCATCACGATGTGAAGGGCATCTATCTGGATGCCCATATCCAGGAGAAAGATATCGCCAAAAGCCATGTGTATGGCTATGTCTATCCCTTGAAGCCCACCAGTTCATTGGATCTCCAAATTGAAGCGGGCGGTACCAACTTGAAGTTTATACATCATTATATGAGCAGCATCACGCCCGAATTCAACGGACGTGCCACCGGCCATGTACATTTCTATGGCAAATTCAAGGCTCTCACCATGGAAGGGCGTGTATTCGGCGATGCTTCCATGAAGGTAGACGTGCTCAACACCACTTTCTCCGTCAAAGACAGCATCTACATCGAGCCCGGCGGGTTGACCTTCCGCAACAACCGCATTTTCGACACGCAAGGGCATCAAGGCAGCATGAGCGGCTATCTGCACTATCAGCATTTCAAGAACCTGGAGTACCGTTTCAATTTCAATGTCAACGACATGCTGGTGATGAATACCAAAGAATCACCGGACTATCCCTTCTACGGCACCGTCTACGGTACGGGAAATGCCACTATTGCCGGTAATGCCCAAGATGGCGTTAACATTGACGTTGCAATGACTACCAATCGCAACACCACCTTTACCTATATAAAGGATAACGTATCTACAGCAGTCAGCAACCAGTTCATCAAGTTTGTGGACAAAACGCCACGCCGTGCCGTACAAGACTCTGTCCGCCTTTCCGACTACGAGATTGCCCAAAAGGAAATCGAGGAAGAGAAAGAGAGCGACACTGACATCCGGTTGAATCTCTTGGTAGACGCCACTCCCGACGCTACCATGAAGATTATCATGGACCCTATCGCTGGCGACTATATCAGTGGACGGGGAACCGGAAATATCCGTACTGAGTTCTTCAATAAAGGAGATGTAAAGATGTTCGGCAGTTACCGGATAAGCCAGGGAGTCTATAAATTCAGTCTGCAAGAGGTTATCCGAAAGGACTTTATTATCAGGGATGGGAGTACCATTACATTCAACGGTTCGCCGCTGGATGCCACTCTGGACATAAAAGCAGGCTATACGGTCAACTCAGCATCCTTAAATGACCTAATGCCCAACGAGGCAACCTCCGGCTACATCAGCCAGACAAATGTAAAAGTGAACTGTATGATGGACCTTACCGGACAATTGACTTCACCCGATGTAAAATTCGACATCGAGCTGCCCAACGAACGCGATGAAGTGCAGGCCATTGTCCGTAACTATATTCCTACCGACGAGCAAATGAACATGCAGATACTCTATCTGTTGGCTATCGGCAAGTTCTATACCCCGGAAAACTTAGGAGCCACCCAGAATTCGAATATGATGTCCAGTGTTGTTTCATCCACCCTTTCCGGACAGTTGAATAACGCTTTATCGAACATTCTCGATGTCAATAACTGGAACTTCGGCACCAATTTCAGTACCGGTGAAAGAGGCTGGACAGACATGGAGTTCGAGACTATGCTTTCAGGACAATTATTGAATAACCGACTACTTATCAATGGTAATTTTGGTTATCGTGATAATCCGATGGCAAATACCAATTTTGTGGGAGACTTTGAAGCGGAATGGCTCGTCAACCGTTCCGGAGACATCCGCCTGAAAGCGTACAACGAAACGAACGACCGCTACTACACCCGGACAAATCTGACAACACAAGGTATTGGCATTATCTTCAAAAAGGATTTCAACAAATGGAGTGAGCTCCTTTTCTGGAACAGATGGAAACTCAAGCGGCTGAGAAAGGAACAAGAAATAAAGCAAGATACCCTATCCACTGATAAAATAAACACAGAACAGCAGATGCCCGAGGCACAATCAAAACGGAAAAGGGAGCAAAAGTAAGATTGACGTTCTTACTGTCCACATTGAAGGTTTTAGAATAAGCAAATAGGCCCGAATACAGCATTTTAAATGGCTACACCCTTTGTACCTAAAGGTGTAGCCATCACTCTACGATAGTATAGGCATTCAAGGCAAAGGGTGTAGCCATAAAAATACATCAGAAAGGCAATGGCCCGTCCGCCCCCACACCTCCAAACGGGTTGTCCGTCTGTGGCGGAAAATCAGCAGCCGATGGAGGTGGCGGTGTTGCCGTACTTCCGATAGGCGCATTCATACGTGAACCAAATGTAGCTCCTCCACCCTCCGTCGGAGGTGGAATAACCATATCATCCTCGGGATTCTGGAAACGGGTGTACTGTCCGATAAACCTCAGACGCACATCCCCCACGGCACCGTTACGGTGCTTTGCTATGATGATTTCCGCCATACCGCGCAAGTCACTGCCATCGGCAGAAGTATAAATCTTGTAATATTCGGGACGGTGGATGAAGCAAACCATATCGGCATCCTGCTCGATGGCACCGGATTCACGAAGGTCACTCAACTGGGGACGCTTGCCTTCCTCGCCTTCACGGTTCTCCACACCACGGTTCAACTGCGACAGAGCGATGATAGGAATGTTCAGCTCCTTGGCCAAACCTTTCAATGAGCGCGAAATGGTACTAACTTCTTCCTGACGGCTACCGAAAGACATTCCGCTTGCATTCATCAGCTGAAGGTAGTCGATGATGATAATCTTTACTCCGTGCTCACGTACCAAACGCCGTGCCTTCGTACGGAGTTCGAATACCGACAAAGAAGGCGTATCGTCCACATAAAGCGGAGCATCCAGCAAGTCACGCAGTTTGTAATCCAACTGCTGCCATTCATAGTCCGCCAACTGACCACTCTTGATTTTCTCACTCGGAATCTCGCACACGTTGGATATCAAACGGTTCACCAGCTGCACGTTACTCATTTCAAGCGAGAACAGCGCTACGGGATTGCGGAAATTCACGGCAATGTTTTTCGCCATGGAAAGTACGAACGCCGTTTTACCCATGGCAGGACGGGCTGCAATAATGATGAGGTCGGACTTCTGCCATCCGGAAGTCATCTTGTCCAGCTTGGTATACCCACTTTCCAAGCCACTCAAACCATCGGTACGGGCAGCAGCTTTCTGAATCAAATCATAGGCTTCGGCAATGACAGGATTAATTTGTGTATAATCCTTCTTCATGTTCTGCTGGGAAATCTCGAACAGTTTTCCTTCGGCCTCCTGCATCAAATCGTCCACATCCAGCGTCTCGTCGAAAGCCTTGCTCTGGATATTACTGGTAAAAGTAATCAATTCACGTGCCAAAGCTTTCTGCGCAATGATACGTGCATGATATTCGATGTGTGCAGAAGATGCCACCTTACTGCTAAGTTGGGTAATATAGAACGGGCCGCCCACTTCCTCCAATTCTCCCCGCTTTGAAAGCTGCTCCTTCACGGTGAGGATATCGACCGGCTTCTGATTCACGGCCAAATCGGTAATAGCGGAATATATCAGCTGATGTCTATGCTCATAGAATGACTCCGGACGAAGAATTTCACTTACCAGCGAATAAGCGTCCTTCTCAATCATCAAGGCTCCCAAGACTGCTTCTTCCAGCTCCGGCGCTTGCGGCTGGATACGTCCGTAGTCTGTTACGGGCTGTGGTGCCTTTCCTTTCGGAGTACGGGATGTTCTTCTTTGTTCTGCCACTTTAAGAATTAAAAATTGAAAATTAAAAATTAAATGAATTTCCCTTTTAGAAAGGGAAAGCAAAGATAGTGCAAACCGAATACATAACTTTCATGCTTGCATGAAAAAGTTATGTTGAGGTGCAGCCTATCTTCGCTCGTATGGCAAAGATAAGCGAATTTATTTATGAGCAGTAAATAAATCATTGTTAAGTTTTCAATCTACTATGAACAGAAATCACTAACTTTGTCTTCGGAAGCTGCACTCCAATAGCTTCTCCTTTTAATTTTAAATTATTAATTCTTAATTTTCAACGCCATGCTGACTTTTCCAAATGCCAAAATAAACCTGGGACTGAATATCACAGAAAAGCGTCCGGACGGATACCATAATCTGGAAACCATTTTCTATCCGGTTCCCATAGAAGATGCTTTGGAAATAAATATCTTGAACGAAGGAAACGGAAAGTTCCGTCTGCATCAAGCAGGTCTGGAAATTGAGGGAGAAGCAGAGAGTAACCTGGTAGTGAAAGCCTACAAGTTACTGGATGACCGGTTCAACCTTCCTCCGGTAGATATTCATCTCTTCAAGCATATTCCCTCGGGAGCCGGACTGGGTGGCGGTTCGGCCGATGCAGCCTTCATGCTGAAGCTTCTGAATAATAAGTTTGAACTCGGACTGCCGGATGACACTCTGGAAGAGTATGCCGCCAAGCTGGGTGCCGATTGTGCCTTCTTCATCAAAAACCGTCCGACTTACGCAGAAGGTATCGGAAACATATTTTCTCCCCTTCCCCTCTCACTGAAAGGATATCGGATATGGTTGGTGAAGCCGGACATTTTCGTCTCTACACGGGATGCCTTTGCAAAAATAAAACCGCATCATCCGGAAATGTCCCTGAAAGAAATTGCCCAACTTCCCGTAGAAGAATGGAACGGACGAATGGTCAATGACTTTGAAGAAAGCGTATTCCCCCAATTCCCGGCTATTGGAGAAATCAAGGAAGAGATGTACCGGCAAGGAGCTGTATATGCCTCCATGAGTGGTTCGGGGTCATCTGTTTACGGATTATTCAAGGAAGATGCCGTATTACCGGAAGTGGATTTCGGAGAAAAAGCTTTTGTATACAAAGGCCAGTTCACTGATATTTAAAAATGCATCAACCAATATACTGATTTCCGGAAACAAAAACACAACAAGGTTGTTCTTACAGAAAACTCAAAACAACCTTGATTATGAAAAAATTAAAATTCGGTATTCTGGCAGGACTACTTATCTTGTTGTCAGTGTCCGCCTTTGCGGAAGGGCGTCTTCCTGCAAATATACAAACAGCTTTTCTAAAGCTCTATCCTCAAGCAACGGATGTGGAATGGGAGCAAATGGCCGGTTGCTACGTGGCAGAATTTATTGCAGATGGTCAGGAAATTGATGTCTGGTTCAATAAACAAGCGGAGTGGGTTATGACTGAAACGGATGTAGAGTCACTGGAAAAAGTGCCGGCTCCCGTGGCAGAAGCATTCATGAGCAGTACAATGACCGGCATGAGATTAAGGGATATAAGAATCATCACCTTTCCCAAACATCCCACAGTGATAATAATTGAGGTGGAACAATACAATTCCGATGAAGAATTCCAACTGTTCTATGCTCCGGATGGAAAACTATTACAAAGCCTCGATGTAACAGAACTTGGAGGAGAGATTTATCCCGGACTCTTTTTCAATGATTAATACTGACGATTGGTGATTTGTTGATGGTATCCATTCATCAACAAATCACCAATCATTCATCACTAATCATTAATATACCTCTACCCTATCAGCAATACGCTTCGCTTTGTCGCGCAGCGTGTCAAGATCACTGTCAAGAGGTGCATAACACAGCACTACACCCATACGGCGGTTTACGCGGGTAGTAGGCTTACCAAAAATACGCAGATAAGTATCCTCTTCTTTCGTAACCTCTTCCATGCCACGATAATTGGGACGTTCCTGACTGGCTATCGGAGAAAGGATGACAGCACTGGCTCCTATACGCTCCTGCTTGATGCCAGGGATAGGCAGACCAAGCACCGCACGACAGTGCAATTCAAACTCATTCAGATTCTGGGTTCCGGCCAGGGTTACCATACCCGTATCGTGCGGACGTGGAGAGAGTTCGGAGAAATAGACACCGTTCTCATGGCTGAGAAAGAATTCCACTCCCCACAATCCGGCACCGGTCAAGGCACGGGTCACTTTCTCTGCCATATCCTGCGCCTCCCTTAGATGGGCAGGGTCAATATGGGCAGGCTGGAAGCTTTCACGATAGTCCCCACCCTTCTGTACATGGCCGATAGGCGGGCAGAACAAGGTCGGACCATTCTTCTGCGTTACGGTGAGCAGTGTTATCTCACTGTCGAACTTGATGAACTCTTCAATGATAAGTTCTTTGATGTCTCCACGGCTACCATTACAGCCATACTCCCAAGCATGCTCCAATTCGTCGGCACTCTTTACGAGAGACTGGCCTTTGCCGGAAGAGGACATCAGCGGTTTCACCACGCATGGGAAACCTATCTTTTCAGCTGCAATTTTCAGTTCATCCAGAGATTTGGCATAAAAATATTTAGCTGTTTTCAGTCCCAACTCTTTAGCTGCAAGGTCGCGTATAGCCTTACGGTTCATAGTAAAGTTCACAGCGCGTGCACTGGGCACCACTTGAATGCCTTCTTTCTCGAAATCGTACAGACGTTCTGTACGGATAGCCTCAATTTCCGGAACAATAATATCCGGCTGGTGTTTGCGTACTACACGTTCCAAAGCATCTCCATCGAGCATGCTGAATACCTCACATTCATCTGCCACTTGCATGGCAGGCGCTCCGGCATACGAGTCGCAAGCAATGATATACTGGCCCTTACGTTGGGCGGAAATAACAAACTCCTTGCCCAACTCACCGGAACCTAACAATAAAATCTTTTTCATCAATTCTTTTATTTACAATTTTATATATTTACGATTTGACGACGTACGATGTACGATTAGAGTTACTTTAGACAATAAACCGCCACAAGCCAAAGCAATCCCAATCGTACATCGTAAATCGTCTAATAGTAAATCCTCTTATTGGTGTTGTTCTCTCAACAAATCATTCACCGTCTTTACCGGATTGAATGTAGTCAGAGGCACTTCTACAAATACAGTATTCCAATCACTCATGGCGCCGTTCCACAAACCGGGAAGTTCAAGCGCCTTCAGGTCCTTGCCGTTCTTGGACTTATAGGAGATGAACCCCGTGGCTTTATCCACATACTTCACAAGATTGAACTTATGTCCTTTATAGTCACGTACAGCGCAAACCAAATCCACCGGATTGAAATGGGTACCCTTTTCAAACATTTCCTTCTTTTCCGGATCGTCCATATCAATCTGCGAACTTTCCAGAATCTGCAGAGAGATAGTGCCGTCACTGTTGTATGCCAAGAACGGACCTCCACCTGGTTCGCCTACGTTCTTCACCATACCGCAGACGCGCATCGGACGGTTCAGTTTTTCTTTCAGGTATATCACCAGTTCGGCATCTTCCAGATTCTTCGTCTCCGGGTTCTTGCAATAGAGTTGCTTCTGCAGGAATTGCAGGATTTCAAGAATTTGTTCGTGTGTATATTTCCCGCTTTCAAGCAACTGCAAATAGGCAAATACCTTCTGCTGCAAAGCTACCAGTACACCGGCAATCAGCTTTTTATATAATACGGTGTCACCCTTCAGTTTGTCGGGTACCACATTGTCGATATTCTTTATGAAGATAATATCCGCATCAAGGTCGTTCAAGTTTTCAATTAATGCACCATGACCGCCCGGACGGAACAAAAGTTTGCCATTGTCACGGAACGGTTTGTTTTCCATATCGGCGGCAATGGTATCGGTGCTCGGCTTCTGTTCCGAAAAAGAGATGTTATAATCCACCCCATACTTCTTTGCATAAGCGGCAGCCTTTTCGTCTACCAAAGCCTTGAACAAGGCACGATGTTCGGGCGAAACCGTGAAATGCACATTCACCTTACCGTTCTTATTGGCAGCATACAATGCTCCTTCTACCAAGTGCTCTTCCAGCGGCGTGCGGCTACCGTCTTCATACTTATGGAACTTAAGCAATCCTTTGGGCAGAGCACCATAGTTCAGTCCGGCCCCTTCGAGTAAGGCAGCAACAACCGCCTTGTAGTTTCCAGCGGCAACCAAAGTCGGTATATCCTTTCCGGCAGTCCTCTGGCAAGCGGTATTCAAGTCATCATAGAAGGCAAACTTCTCTATTTTCTCAAAGAAAGTCTTTTCAAAGTTTGTCTGGGGAGTGTCATAGTCTGCCCCGAGAAATTCAAACAAGTTCTTGAACATACGGCTGGCAGCACCCGAAGCAGGCACAAACTTCACCACCACTTTATCGGTTTGTGTATATGCCTCCCAGGCATCCAGGTATTTCTTCTGTTCATCCGTATTCGGAGCCAGTATACCCTTTTCTACAGAAGCGGCGGCAGACAGCTTCAAGTATGGAAAACCTTTTTCGAAACAAGCCAACTGTTCGGCTATTTGTTCTTCGGAGATGCCTTTATTTTCGAGCAACTCTTTGTCTTGCGGTGTTATCATAATATCTTGTTTTATTAATTCATGCCCAAAAATACAAAAAAAGCAGAACTGCCGTCAAGAAAATGAAGAAAAAACTTACCTTTGAAGCATAAAATACGGACGATTATGGAAACTGATGAATTTTTCACTATCAAAGAGAAAGATTTACTCTTCTCGCTCTACCGCAAACTGTTGCAACTTTCCGGAGAAACCCTCCAGAAGGGGGACTGCAAAAAGCTGAAAACACATCTTGTCAATACTATACAGAACAACCGTATCCAGCGTGATATATTCGGTTTGAATCCCGTCATCAAAGATATGCAGACGGCTGTCATTGTAGCGGAAGAAATCGGAATGAAGCGTGCTTCTATCCTGGGGCTCATGCTGCACGACTCCGTGCGCTGCGGCACTTGCACCGCTCTGGAAGTGGAGCAAATCTATGGCGAGGATGTGGCAGGCATCATCCGGGGATTGATACGTGTAAACGAACTTTATTCCAAAAGCCCTACCATCGAGTCCGAGAATTTCCGCAACTTGTTGCTGACTTTCGCCGAAGACATGCGTGTCATTCTCATCATGATTGCCGACCGCGTAAACATCATGCGGCAGATAAAGGATTGCAAGAACGATGAAGCCCGTCGGCAGGTAGCCAACGAAGCGGCTTATCTCTATGCGCCCCTTGCCCATAAGCTGGGTCTGTACAAATTGAAGTCGGAACTGGAAGACCTCTCATTGAAATATACAGAAAAGGAAGTTTACTACCATATCAAGGAAAAACTGAATGAGACCAAGGCATCGCGTGACAAGTACATTGCCGCCTTCATTGCACCGGTACAGAAGAAGCTCGAAGAAGCCGGACTGAAGTTCCATATCAAAGGACGCACCAAGTCCATCCACTCCATCTACCAGAAAATGAAGAAGCAGAAATGCCCCTTCGAAGGCGTGTATGACCTGTTCGCCATCCGCGTCATCCTGGACTCTTGCCTGGAAAAGGAGAAACTGGAATGTTGGCAGGCCTACTCCATCGTAACAGATATGTACCAGCCTAACCCGAAAAGGCTACGCGACTGGCTGTCCGTACCTAAAAGCAACGGATATGAATCACTGCACATCACCGTGATGGGCCCCGAAGGCAAATGGGTGGAAGTACAAATACGTACCGAACGCATGGATGATATTGCCGAACGAGGCCTGGCCGCCCATTGGCGATACAAAGGAGTGAAAGGTGAATCTGGTCTTGACGAATGGCTGACTTCCGTACGCGAAGCCTTAGAGAGCTCGGACAGCAACGGACTGGAAACGATGGACCAGTTCAAACTGGATTTGTACGAAGACGAGGTATTTGTATTTACCCCCAAAGGTGATTTGTTCAAACTTGCCAAAGGCTCCACCGTGCTCGATTTTGCGTTCCACATCCATAGCAAACTGGGCTGCAAATGTATCGGTGCAAAAGTGAACGGCAAGAATGTACAGCTGAAGCAAATGCTGCATAGCGGTGACCAGGTGGAGATAATGACATCGAATACGCAGACGCCCAAGCAGGACTGGCTGAACATCGTAACCACCTCCAAGGCACGCACCAAAATACGCCAGGCATTGAAGGAAATGGCTGCACGCCAGCACGCCTTCGCTAAGGAAACCCTGGAACGCAAGTTCAAGAACCGGAAGATAGAGTATGATGAAGGAACCATGATGCGCCTCATCAAGCGCCTCGGTTTCAAGATAGTGACCGACTTCTATCAAGCCATAGCCGATGAAGAACTGGATGTCAACGAGATTATAGACAAATACCAGGAACAGCAAAGACGGGAAAATGATACGCGCGACGATATTGTCTACCGCAGTGCTGAAGGCTATAACCTTCAACAAGGCATACCGGAAGAGATAGGTACCAAAGAAGATGTACTGGTCATTGATCAAAATCTGAAAGGATTGGATTTCAAGTTGGCACGCTGCTGCAATCCCATCTATGGAGATGATGTATTCGGCTTTGTCAGTGTGACGGGAGGTATCAAGATACACCGTTGCGATTGTCCCAATGCCAGTGATTTGCACTCACGTTTCGGCTACCGTATCGTGAAGGCACGCTGGGCCGGAAAGTCACAAGGTACACAGTACCCCATCACCCTGCGCGTAGTGGGACACGATGACATCGGCATCGTGACCAACATCACTTCCATCATTTCCAAAGAAACGGGTATTACTTTGAGAAGCATCGGCATTGACTCGCATGACGGGCTGTTCTCCGGAACACTGACCATCATGGTGAGCGATACGGGACATCTGGAAGCACTTGTCAAGAAACTGAGAACAGTAAAGGGAGTGAAACAGGTTTCAAGGAATTAAGCAACAACTATAATCCATGAAGTACGACTTTAAAAAGCAGTTGCGCAGTTTCGGATATGCCTGGAAAGGTATCCGGTGTTGCATAGGAAAAGAACAGAACCTGAGCTTCCATCTGATAGCTACGGCTGTGGTAGTCATTGCAGGATTCGTTTTAGGCATTACCCGCATGGAGTGGATGATAATCATTCTCTGCATCGGAGTGGTGATAGCAGCCGAACTGTTCAATACCGCCATTGAGAAGCTGGTCGACCTGGTGTCTCCCCAACAGCATCCCGTGGCAGGGCAAGTAAAAGACATAGCCGCCGGAGCAGTACTGGTATGTGCTGCAACGGCGGCCATTATAGGATTGATTGTATTTATCCCTTACCTCACCCGCTTCTTCTTATAATAAGGATAGGTCAGCAGTACAAAGAAAAATACGGCAAGCATAGCAGCAACAGACGCCACATGGTATATCTGCGCTTTGTCCATCAGGTGGCAAGCCACAGTCATGCCCACCAGCAGCCCTGCCTCCATAGACAAATGACAAGTGGTGTTTGCCGTTCCACGCTGGCAATGGTGCGACAGCTTGACGAACATCTTCATGAACGGGACTGTAATGAACACCAATACAGCCAATGCCGCCAATGACCAGTAATCGCCCACAAACATCAGTGGCAGCAACGCTCCCGGTACAAAAGCAATCAACAGCATATTGATGGCAGGTACCCATGCACGCGGCAATAAGAAGCGGTCCATATTGCACAACGACACGCCTATCGGAGCACGGAAAGCCACATATACCCTCGATGCGAAAAATATGCTAGCCAGTCCGGCCGCTACGGACAGATAGGTCACCATACGGAAACCATACATCTTATACATTCCAATGCCCAACACAACACCCACCAGCATGCCCAAGCGTGCAGCCCATGCATATACCATGTTTCCTGCGCTGCGGCGCGCGGAAGTCGTTATGTCGATGGCCACCGTAATGCCCGCTGTGGTTGCCAGCCCGAAACATGCTCCCTGCACAGCGGCAAGCAGCAGAAATTTCGTATAACCATCCACAAAGGCATATCCCAGAACAGCCGCCAGCATAATGAGTGCGGAGTAAAGGAGCACGTGTTTCCTTTTATATTCATCGACCAGATAGGCATGGAAAGGACCGACAGCAAACATGGCCACCACAAAGACCAGAAACATGCTGCCCGCCTGCCCGACGGAAACACCCAACTGCTCTCCCATCACAAAAGGAAGCAAAGGGAAAAGCATATAGACGGATATGAACAGCAACAGATTTGCCGTACACATCCGCCAAAAATTGAGTGTCATGAGTTTGTTAGTACTGTTCTTTCTCATTCGGGAAATCTAAATTCTTCACATCGGATACATAACGGCTGATGGCATCCGTCATCACTGTATGCAGGTCGGCATAGCGACGCAGGAAACGGGGACGAAAACCGTTATTCATACCCAGCATATCCTGAACCACCAACACCTGGCCGTCCACATCGCCACCGGCACCGATGCCTATAACGGGTATAGTCAGCTCGCTTGCCACGCGGGCAGCCAATGCGGCAGGAATCTTCTCCAATACCAGTCCGAAGCATCCGGCTTCTTCCAGCAAATGCGCATCGCGTACCAGTTTCTCGGCTTCGGCATCATCCTTGGCACGGACCGTATATGTTCCATACTTGTTGATGGATTGGGGCATCAGTCCGAGATGTCCCATGATGGGAATACCGGCGCTGAGGATACGCTTCACCGTACCGATGATTTCCTCGCCTCCCTCCAGTTTGAGGGCGTCGGCATGGCTTTCTTTCATAATACGGATAGCGGAAGCCAATCCCTCCAGTTCGTTGCCCTGATAAGAGCCGAAAGGCATGTCGACAATGACCATGGCACGCTTCACACCGCGAACCACGGATTTGCCATGATAAATCATCTGGTCGAGCGTGATGGGAAGCGTGGTGACATTGCCTGCCATTACATTGGAAGCGGAATCTCCCACCAGAATCACGTCTACCCCGGCACCGTCCACAATCTGCGCCATAGTATAGTCGTATGATGTCAACATTGATATTTTTTCGCCTCTCTGTTTCATTTCGATAAGGCGATGTGTAGTCACTTTACGAGTGTCGTCTGAAATATAACCCATGATAGTATTTACAATTTGGCAATTTACAATTTACAATTACTCAATTTAATTTTCGGCGCAAAGGTAATCCTTTTTCTGATTACTTGTGCAATTGAGTTAATTTATCGTAAGTGAATCCCTGAAAGTCATCCAATACATAATGACACAACGGAGCTATGTCTTCACGGGAATTGGTGGTTGCCAACCCTATAACGGTAGCTCCTGAAGCCATGCCAGCTTTCAGCCCGTTGAAAGAATCCTCGAATACATATGTGGTGTCGGGAGTTGTGCCGAAAACCTCCATACCCAACAGAAAACAATCCGGTGCAGGCTTGGAAGCCGTAAACATCTCGGCCGTAAGGATACGGTCGAAAAGAGTCTTTATTTCGGGATGAACCCGATAGACAGCTGCCATCTTCGCTTCGTTGGAGCTGGTCACTACGGCAGTCTTCACCCCATTCCGGTGTAGGTCGGCAATGAAGTCAAGCACTCCGGGAATAAAGTCGAATGACATTTCCTGTTCAAAGCGGTTCAGCCGTTCGGTAATTTCGGCCTGTTCCTTCGCCATGCCCGGAAAAAAGGTATCATAAATATAGACCAGCGTCTGGCCCTTCACCCTGCCTTCAATATCATCCATACCCAAATACTGCTTTCCCATTTCATGCCAGAAGTGACTGTACTGTGTTTCCGTGTCTACCACCACGCCATCAAAATCAAAAAGTACGGCGGTTGCTTTTGTTGTGTCCATAAACTTTCTTTTACCTAAATCTGTTAATACCAAAACATTATAGCGTACAAAGGTGGGAATAATCTGCGAATCAAACAAATATTTTATACCTTTGTGCTCCTTAATTGACTCATATCAAATGAACAACGCGCATATATTAGGAACCGAACGTATTGGTAAACTGCTTGTGCAGTACTCCATTCCGGCCATTATAGGCATGACGATTACTTCGTTGTACAACATCATCGACAGCATTTTCATCGGTCATGGCGTAGGTCCTATGGGCATTGCCGGACTCGCCATTACTTTCCCTCTGATGAATCTGGTCGTGGCTTTCTGTACGATGGTATCGGCAGGCGGTTCCACCATTTCGTCCATCCGTCTGGGGCAGAAAGACCTGGACGGAGCAACGGAAGTATTGGGAAACACACTGATGTTCTGCCTGGTCAACGCATTCATATTCGGCAGTGTTTCATTCATCTTTCTGGATGACATCCTGCGCTTCTTCGGTGCCAGCAATGATACGTTGCCATATGCCCGCGACTTTATGCAGGTGATATTACTGGGTACCCCCGTCACTTATACCATGATTGGCCTAAACAATATCATGCGTGCCACGGGATATCCCAAGAAAGCGATGCTCACGTCTATGGTAACGGTAGTCTGCAACATAATCCTCGCTCCCATTTTCATCTTCCAATTTGACTGGGGAATACGGGGAGCTGCAACGGCAACGGTCATCTCGCAGTTCATCGGCATGGTGTGGGTAGTGAGCCATTTCCTGCAAAAGACAAGTGTGGTACGTCTGCAACGGGGGTTCTGGAAGATGAAGAAACGTATCATCAGTAGTATATTATCCATCGGTATGTCACCGTTCCTGATGAACGTCACGGCATGTGTCATTGTGATTATCGTAAACAACAGCCTCCAACAGTACGGAGGCGATATGGCCATCGGGGCATATGGCATTATCAACCGACTGCTGGTACTCTATGTAATGATTGTATTGGGGCTGACGATGGGAATGCAACCGATTGTAGGCTATAACTTCGGTGCGCAAAAGCACGACCGTGTGAAGGCTACCCTGCGCCTGACCATCATTGCCGGAGTATGTATCACCAGTACCGGCTTCCTTATCTGCGAATTGTTCCCCCATGCCATATCTGCCATCTTTACCAGTGATGAAGAGTTGATAGATATTGCTTCCAGAGGCGTACGCATTGCCGTAGCCATATTCCCGCTGGTAGGTGCACAGATTGTCATCGGCAATTTCTTCCAAAGCATCGGGAAGGCGAAAATCAGTATCTTCTTGTCGCTGACACGCCAATTACTGTATTTGTTGCCGGGACTACTGATATTCCCGCATTACTTTGGGCTGGACGGCATCTGGATATGTATGCCGGTATCGGACTTCTTTGCTTTTGTGACGGCGGCGGTGGCACTGTGGATATATAATACCCGGTTATCTGTCAAGAGCAGATTTACGAAAGATTAAAAGATTATAGGAAAAAGAAAAGGAGAAGCCATACCTCTCCTTTTACGCTAATTTAAAATTGAAGTGTTTATAAAATCACTTTATAAAGATACAGCATCCAGAAGCCGATGTCAAGTATTTCGGGATATTTCATTCACTCTTGATGCTATTTACCGGATTCTCATTGGCAACATGCCATGATTTCATCACTACACATCCCACGATAAATGCAAGCAACAAAAAGCCGATACTGATATATCCGACGATAGGCAGTAGCACCACATCACTAAACTGGCTGATCCAGATTTGCCCTACCTCGTAAGCTACAAGTGTTCCAAGCACTACAGACGGTATGGAAATCCAAAGCACATCACGCGACAGCAATCGCAATATACCGGATGTTTCCGCTCCATTCACCTTACGAATGGCAATCTCTTTGGAACGTAAACGTATTTCATCATCCACATATCCCACCAGCCCCATCAAAATGATAAAAAGAATGGTGACAGATGCCCATAAAGTGACATCACGGAAGACACGCACAGATTCGGCATAATTGTCCAACATTTGCTCCATAGAACGAAATACAAGGTCATCTTGCGGATATAGACGGCTCATATCCTCGTTCAATCGGCGCAGGTTGTCATCAAACGGTTCTTTAAGGCGGGCCTCCAGACAAAAGGCTGTGAAAGATGCCTTTAACAAGCAAAGTAGCTTCATGCCTCCAGAAATCGTATGACACAGTCTTACCTATGGGATTTTCATCACCAAATACCTGCCGTACTGCCGTTTCTGAAAGGAAAACTACATCTGGATTCGCTAAATCCTGCGGATTTCCTTTCACTACATCCAAACCGAGAACAGAAAAATAGAGCGTATCAGCAACCACAGTCTTCAATTCCAACGGACGGTTGCCCAACTTATATTTGTCACCAAACAGTGAACAACTGACCGTAGCTCCTTGTACCTTATCAGAAAATTCTTCAGCTATCACATTAGGAACCGGAATAATAGTGTAGGAACTTTCTCCCCCTTCCAACACTCCATTTTTCAACCAACCCGTCTTCACAATATAAAGGTTATCCGAATCATGATAAAAGTTATCAAAACTCAACTCGAATGCAATCCGTGCAAATAGAAATACAGACATCAGCAGTCCCAATGCCAAAGATACAATCTTAATGGCATTGGAGCCTTGCTTGTGCAACAAGCTTTGTAATGTATAATAAATGTGCCGCCTCATAATTTCCTGAAGTTATTTTTTATTCGCTCTTAATGCTCTTTACCGGATTCTCATTGGCTATATGCCATGCTTTGACTACCACCACCAATACAATGAGTGCCAGCAAACAAATGCCCAACAGCACAAACCATCCAACGGAAAGTAAGGAGCTGTCCGGAAACTGCTCCATCCAGATACCCGAAATATACCAAGCAAAGACAATTCCAATAATCACAGCACCGACAGCTACCTTTAGAATGCCTACCGATAGTAAACGGAGAATATCAAAAGCCTCTCCTCCATTCACCTTACGGACGGCAATCTCTTTGGAACGGCGCTGTGTCTCGTCACTGACGTAGCCTATCAAACCCATCAGGACGATAAACAAAATGCAAATACTCGTAGCACACACTATGTTCCGAAACCGCAATACACTTTCATTCTTCACTTCACGTATCCGTTCATAGGTCTCAAACTCCAACGAGCAAGTAGGGAATGCCTCGCTCACCATTTCGTTCAACCGCTTTACATTCTCCTCCACCGGTCCCTTCATACGGACGTTGAACACGCGTACACCTTTTTCATTATAGATAAAAGCCGTATTTGTCAGTTCTTCAAAGAAACCCATATTGCGAATATCATCTACCACTCCTACCACCGTAATCGGTCCGTCCATTTTCATCCAAGAGAGGTCGATGGGTATTTTCTTCCCTATGGACTCATTACTCCATTTCATCGTTTCCACCATCTTCCTGCCTACCACCGCTTCACCTTCATGCTGCGGCCACGAACCCTCTACCAATTCCATACCCATTACCTCCGGAAAATCTTTTCCGATGAACTGATAATGCAGTAGGTCAATGGAATTGCCTTGTACATCCCTCAACATAGCGGTATTGTACGTTTGCAGCATACCGAATGTTGTGAATGCTACAGCTTCCACATAAGGCTCCCTACAAATGGCATCGGCTACATTCCTACCCAGTTTCATATCTCCCGACAAGTCCGCCATGACAAGTCCGGACGTACGGAACCCCACACTACGCTTCATCAAATCGCGGTACTGCAAAACGGTAGTAAACAGCATGCCCAATATAAAGGCAACACCCGCAAACTGCACAAACAGCAGTCCCCGCTTCCACGAACGCTTGTTTTCCGTATAACGGCGGAAAACCTGTGTCACGGGGATGCGGGCATACATATATCCCGGCAGAACACCTGCCACCAGAAAAAGCAGCAATACCGTCAATACCGGCACATACATGTTCTCCATAGTGAATACATCAGCCAGACGGGAACCAACCATATCCTGAATAATGTCACTGAACAAGTGCATCAGCAACACACAACAGCCCACAGACACCAACACAATCAATCCCGTTTCCCACATGAACAAACCTAATATATGCCCGCTACTTGCACCACAGCATTTATGTACTCCTACAGATTTGGCACGGCGATTTATGGAGGCAATGGCAGCCAGCACATAATTCATGATGGAAACAAAGAAAATGGAGAAACCCAATACCCCCAGAATCAATAGCCTACGTATATTATCCGGATAACTGAGATAGACATCGGGCAATGCCATTACACTGAATTCCAGATATTCCGTATCTCCCAGACGAGTGTCCATAAACTGCTCCACAGCTTTCTGTATTCCTTGATTCATAATGGACACGTCCTCCGCATGCTTCAAACGGAAAAGAATATAATAAATATTGTTCTGCTTCCACGTTCCTCTACCGTAACGCCACTCAAAGGCCTCCAATGAAAGTAATACATTATGCGGCAATATAGTATTCCCCGGTACATCCTGGTAAACACCCCGCACTGTCACATTAAACTCTTTCTCCACCGAAATTTCTTTCCCTATAGGGTCCTCATCGCCAAATAATTCATGAGCCTTGCTTTGTGAAAGAAAGGCATTGTTGCCGTTTATCAAGTCATGCGGGTCTCCTTTCAGTACTTGCAGCCCTACTGTCTGCAAATAAAGTGTATCAGCAAACAAAACTTGCACATCGTCCAGATGCTTATTGTTTACGTACAGCCTTGGCTGCCAAAAATCAACAGCCCGGCTGGCACATTCCACCAAATCCGGAAACGTCTCCCAAATGTCGGTAGCAGCCGGACGAAAAGTACCATTGTCATATTCCTCAGACGGAACACCGTCCTTCACACTTTGCAGACGCAGCAACGCCACCCGTTCCGGCTCTTTGTAGAAGCTCTCGTAACTCAGTTCATAAGCAATCTGAGAAAAAAGAAGAATGCCCACCAACAAGCCCAAGGTCAGAGAGAAGAGTTTGACGAAATTTCCCCCGCGACCGCGCAGCAATGTTTGTATCGTATAATATAGTTGTCTCATAATATCATTTCAATTTACTCTTCTCGTCCATAATCAAATATAATTAAAGTTTATTCACTCTTGATACTGTCTACCGGATTCTCATTGGCAATCCGCCATGCCTTGAATACTACACAACCGATGATGAACAATAGTACAATGCATGCAATAAGCAAGAATCCGCAGATACCAAAATCCACTCCCTCCACAAACTGCTCTATCCAGACACCGCCTATATACCAGGCTCCCAGCCCTCCAAGAAAAACGGCCGGCAAGGATATCCAGAATATATCCTTCGAGAAAAGCCGGAGAATGGATGACGCTTCCGCACCATTCACCTTGCGGATGGCAATTTCCTTGCTGCGGCGTTGTATCTCGTCATTGATGTAGCCAATCAACCCCATTAACGTAACAAAAAGGATGGTTATGGCAGCCAGTAAAGCTGCATTACGGAAATCCGTGACGGTACTGTTCTGGTCGTCAATGACCTTGTGAAACGAGGAAAATACAATGTCACGGGTAGGAAACAGCTTTTCCATGTCTTCATTCAAACGCTTGAGGTTATCGTCAAAAGGCTCTTTCAGACGTAATTGGATGTTTCCGGAAAATCGGTCAAGATAAGTTGCATACATAGGTTGCACCGCCACATAAGCGGCATTGGATGTGGCAAAGTCTTTCAGTACACCTACAATATTGCCCGCTATGCGATCGCCGTTGCGCACTTGCCTGCCTATCGGTTTATCTTCCCAATGCATCATTTTCAAAAATGTTTCATTGACCAATATCTGCCCAGGGGCATCCATATTCTTGCCTTCCGCAAATTCCAACTTCATAAACGGGGCATAGTCCTTGCCAAATTCCACCCAACGCATGCTCATCCACTGCCCGTTATCAGTCGTAACCCCTTCTCCACTCAATCCGTCTGTAAGAAGATTACCGCTACAAGCTCCATCTTCCACATAAGGCAAAGAAAGCATCACACTACGATTTGCATCGCTTTCCGCATCCGAGTCAAAGGATACACCCGAAGCATAAGCCACCCGGTGGTAATCGAATCCACGTTCTTTATTGGTGATGTAATGGCTCTGCATAAGCACCAGCCCCAACAAACCGAAAATAAAGGAGGTACCGGCAAACTGCACAAACAAGAGCGGACGTTTCCAGCCTTTCTTGCCTTCGGTGTACCGGCGGAAAACCTGCGTCACCGGAATGCGGGCAAAAAGCTGCCCGGGCAACATGCCGCCTATCATAAACAAAATGACTATCACTGAAAGCGGTGCCCAAATGTTTTCCCAAGAGAAAAGACCGGCAAGACTAACGTCGAGCATGTCCTCCAACGGCTCACGGAAATTAAATAGAAGCAGCGCTACAAGCAGCAAGGAAGAAAGCATGATGACTCCGGTCTCCCATAAGAACATACCGAAAATAGTTCCCGTATTTGCCCCACTACATTTATGTACGCCTATAGCTTTGGCACGACGGTTCATGGCTGAGATGGAAATAAGCACATAATTCATCGCCACAATAAAAAGTATGGCGGTTCCCAGCGTCAACAGAATCCATACCATACGCATGGTACTGATACCAAATTCCATACGGTAGTCCTTTATCGGAACCAGACTGATAAACACATCATCGCTCTTGCGCACCTGCTCGGCAAGTTTCTCTATTCGGGTGTTCACATCGTCCAATTGCACCCCCGGGCGCAGACGGACAAAGGACATATAGCTGTCTCCACCTCCCCACCCCCAGTATCCCCAATGATGCTTGAAGGAGGTAGCCAGAGACATCACGACACCACTTCCATAGAAACTGGAGTTTTCGGGGAAATCTTCAAAAATGCCCTTCACGGTCATTGACATCTGTTTGTTATAGACCACCGTCTGCCCGATGGGATTCTTATCGGCAAACATGCTGCCGGCCAGCTCCCTGCTGATGAAGACCACCTCCGGATTATTCAGCTCGCGAGGGTCTCCACTGACAACATCAATGCCCATAGTGGCAAAGAAACAAGAATCGGCCGTCATGGCATTGGTCTGGAAACGGCGTTCATTGGCAAACCAAGCCGAATTGCTCCACCATTGCTGGGTGACGGTAACACTCTCCACCTCGTCAGGCAGGTTTTCGGCAATGGTACCAGCCACCGGTCCAAGAGTTATATGCGAAGGATGATACTCGTTGTTGTAATACCATACTGTTTTGACAAGACACAAACGTTCATGGTCCTTGTAGCAGGTATCATAATTGAGCTCGAATGCCTGACGGGAAAAAATGAGGATACTGACTGCCAACCCCAGTCCCAAGGAAATAATCTTGATGAGGTTGGAGCCTTTTCCTCGTATCAGTGTCTGAAGAGTGTAATATAGTTGTCTCATGGAAGTTGTTTTAAAAGTCTGTTACAAATCCTGCGCTGCCACACTTGCCACCACACTACCGTCGAAAAGATGTATCGTGCGGTGTGCAAACGAGGCGTCGTGCTGGCTGTGGGTCACCATAATAATCGTAGTACCCTCTTTATTCAGTTCTGTCAACAGATTCATCACCTCAGCTCCGTTCTTGGAGTCCAAGTTACCGGTAGGCTCATCGGCGAGTATCAGCTTGGGATTGGTTACGACCGCACGGGCTATCGCCACACGCTGCTGCTGACCGCCGGAAAGCTGTTGCGGGAAGTGTTTGGCACGGTGGCTGATGTTCATCCGCTTCAGAATATCCTCTACCATGCGTTTGCGCTCACTTGCCTTCACGCCGAGGTACGTAAGGGGAAGTTCCACATTCTCGTAGACGTTCAGTTCGTCTATCAGGTTGAAGCTCTGGAACACGAATCCCAGTTTCCCCTTACGTACGCGTGTACGTTCCTTTTCTTTCAAGTCCGCCACTTCCTGGCCGAGTAGCTTGTAACTGCCCTCAGTAGGATTGTCCAGCAGTCCCAGAATATTCAGCAAGGTGGATTTGCCGCAACCGGACGGCCCCATAATGGCTACAAACTCTCCCTCCTTTACATCGAGGTTTACGTGATTCAATGCTACCGTCTCTACTTCCGAAGTACGGAATACTTTGCTGATGTTGTTAATCTCAATCATGATATTTAATGTTTTAATATTGTTTTATTCGCTCTTAATACTATTCACCGGATTCTCGTTCGCTATCCGCCAGGACTTCCAAAGTACGCAGGCTACGATAATCACCAAATTGGCCATCACTACCAGTACGTATACTGCCCAACTGATGTGAATACGCTCCGCAAACTGTTCCATCCACATTCCGTTGACATACCATGCCAATACCGTACCGATGACAACTGCCGGAGCCGCCACCACAAGTATATCCCTCGACAGCATTTCCAAGATACCGGAAGCCTCTGCCCCGTTCACTTTACGGATGGCAATCTCCTTACTGCGGCGGCGCACCTCGTCGGTGGTATACCCAATCAGCCCCATCAGCATAATGAAGAACATGGTCACTGCCGCCATCAAAGTGGCATTGCGGAATACACGGACAGAATTATAGCTGTTCTCTATCCTTTTCTCATAACCGGTAAAGTCAATGGTCTGGTCATGGAAAGCCTCGGCTACATCGTGGTTCAACTTCTGCAGATTTTCGGTAAAGGGTTCTTTCAAACGAACATGTACCGTTCCATAAAAATTCTTGTTCCCACGGGCTATGAAAGGCATCTTCTCGGTTCTGAAACTCTCTATCTGGAAATCCTTCAACTGCCCTACGACCTTGAATGTATTCCCTTCGGTATATACCGTACGGCCTACGACGTCGTCTCCCCAACGCATCATCTCGGCAAAGGTCTCGTTCACCACGACTTCCTCTTTATCGCGCGCCATACGTCCCGTCTTCATAGTCATGCCCATCAAAGCAGGAAAATCCTCGCGCATGAAATAAGAAGAACGGCAAGAGAAAAGTGCCTGCCCGCTCTCACTATGAATCATCGAACCGCTATATCCGCTAATGGGTGTGCTGTTGGCGCTGGACACCGCTTCCACGTAGGGCAATCCCTTGAAGAACTGATAAGCCGCGTCACGCGTCGCTTCATTATCCCAGTAGGCATTACCTATGGCTATCTGCTTGGGATTATACCCCATATCCTTTTTCAGTACATACTGATATTGCGACATCACCACACACATCAATCCACTGATGAATGCCACGCCTGCAAACTGCACAAACAGCAACGGACGCTTCCAGCCCTTTTTCCCCTCGGTATAGCGGCGGAACACCTGCGATACGGGAATACGCGCAAAGAGCCGGCCCGGCAACACGCCTCCCACTATAAACAGCAGAAGCACTACCGACAACGGTACCCAGATACGCTCCGGAGCCAACAAGGTGGAGAGCTTTACAACGACCGTGTCTTCCACAAAATCGCGGAAGTTGAGCATTATCAACGCCATCAGCAGCAATGCTGCCGCAATGATGATACCCGTTTCCAGCAAAAACATGCTGAAAACCGTGCCACCGCTCGCACCGCTGCATTTATGTACGCCTACCGACTTGGCGCGGTAGCTCAAAGAGGAAATGGAAATCAGCACATAGTTCAACGCCGCAATGAAAAGAATGGCAAAACCAAGAATGCTCATGATGACACGCATCCGCTGCACATCATCATAATTGCGGTATGTATCACGGATGGGCTGCACAAAAGCCGTGTAACCGTACTCTTTCTTATCTTCTGCCGGGCGATATTTGTCTATCATGGCATCAATACGCGCATTGACAACAGATTTGTCGGCACCGGGACGGAAACGGATAAACTCTACCCAACTGTCTCCCCCGCTCCACGAGTAGTTATTCCAGTTGCGGCTCCACAAGGTAGGCATCGAGATAACCGCTTCCGGATTGATTGTGGCGTTCTCAGGCAAATTGGCATAGATTCCCTTCACCGTCAGGTCAAACTGATGGTCATAATTAAGCGTTTTCCCTATAGGATTCTCCTCACCGAACACTTTCCTTGCAAAGCGTTCACTCAAGAAAATAATATCCTTCTGCACCAAGTCCTTTTCGGGATTCCCGTTCAGGACGTCGATGCCCATAGTACGAAAGAACAGCGAATCGGCTGCAATCTTCCTGTCATCAAGACGCACGCTTCCATTGTAAAGAGGAGCAGATACCATAGACGTGCTCAAACTTACTGCCGACTCCACCTCTTTGGGGAAATTCTCCAAAATAGCTCCTGCCACGGGACCGCAATTCCACTCCTGAGGCTCAAACTTCTCTCCTTTCACCGAGAATATCGACCATACCTGATACAAGTTATCATAATCCTTGAAGCAAGTGTCAAAACTCTGTTCATATGCCACGCGGGAGAAAAGCAGAATACTCATCGTCAATCCCAATCCCAAAGAAATGACCTTGATGATATTCGAACCGCGTCCCCGCAGTAAAGTCTGAATTACATAATAGATTTGTTTCATTCCGTTTATCGTTTATTAGATTTATTTTCTTGCTTTTCATATTGCAGAAAGCGTGCCAAAGAATACACAAACCTGATTATCAGCGCATATCGTATTTCAGAAGAAGACAAAGGTGTCTAATTTTTAGACGGGAGTGTCTAAAAATTAGACAGAGGCCGAATCTCTGTTCAGCCTCATAGAACAAAAAAAAGGGAAATTAGAAAAGAATCATAAGAATGAAAACTTTACCTTTGCCCACAGTTTTCTAAAGATAGAGTATAAACGTAAAATGAAGCACCTGCACATGAAATTCCCCAAACTCTTATATCCTTCATTCCTATGCCTGCTTATAGCCGGCTGCGACATGATAGATTATCACCCTTACGATGTACACATCAGCGGTGAAACCGATGTCAATGCCCACAACATTGCCCAAATAGAGCAGAACTGCCAGAACAAGACAACAATCCGGTTCGTAACAATGGGTGATTCCCAGCGCTGGTATGACGAGACCGACGACTTTGTAAGCCACCTCAACAAGCGGGACGACATAGATTTCGTCATTCATGGCGGAGACGTCAGTGACTTCGGTGTAACAGACGAGTTCCTTTGGCAACGGGACATTATGAACAAACTCAAGATACCCTATGTGGTACTTCTCGGCAATCACGACTGCCTGGGCACGGGCGAAGAGACTTATCGTGCAATATTCGGAGACCCCAATTTCTCCTTCATTGCAGGACGGGTAAAGTTTGTCTGCCTGAATACCAACGCCATCGAATTCGACTACTCCCGCCCCATTCCCGACTTCGAGTTTCTTGCCGCACAGATACGCGACCATGAAGAGGAATTCGATAAAACCGTTGTGTCCATGCATATACGCCCGTTCTGCAACGAGTTCAACAATAATGTGGCACACGTATTCCAGCGTTACATCAAGGAATTTCCCGGACTGCAGTTCTGTACATCCGCACACGAACACCATCGCTTCGAGAAAGACCTCTTTGAAGATGGGATAATGTATTACATGAGCGACTGCATGAAGAACCGCAATTACTATATATTCACCATAACCCCCGACGGATATGAACGCGAAGTGGCATATTATTAATCACCTGGCATGCGCCGTCGTCTTCTTGTCGGTATGCTCTTTTTCTGCTTTTTCACAAGAGAGAGATACCATCTTCATCATAGAACACGATACCGTATGGATGGACCTGCAACCGGATGCCGTCATTGAAAGCCAGACCAGA
The DNA here is from genome assembly GCF_900217715.1 of Bacteroides sp. AR29. Classification (NCBI taxonomy): domain Bacteria; kingdom Pseudomonadati; phylum Bacteroidota; class Bacteroidia; order Bacteroidales; family Bacteroidaceae; genus Bacteroides; species Bacteroides sp. AR29. The sequence goes on along the minus strand of NZ_OBMS01000012.1, from coordinate 33,902 downwards.
GAGAACCGTTATGACCGCCGCGTACACCGCTACCGCAGGCATTGGGAGGCCTTGATTCCGACGCACACCAAAATTCAGTTTGCCGGCAATATGGGGTTGCTGTCATTCGGTACCGGATGGGATTACGGCAGAAGAAACCAATGGGAAACAGACGTATTCTTCGGAGTATTGCCCAAATATGACTCCAAACGTACCAAGCTGACATTCACCGTCAAGCAGAACTACCTTCCCTGGAGCCTGCAAATCAAGCAGAGCCGTTTTTCTGTAGAACCGCTGGCTTGCGGCATGTATCTGAACACGGTATTCGGCGATGAATTCTGGGTCAATGAACCGGAACGCTACCCTAAAGGATATTATGGTTTCTCCTCTAAGGTACGCATCCATGCATTCTTAGGACAGCGCATCACTTACGACATCGACCCGCAACGACGGTTCACGGCCAAAGAAATCACTTTCTTCTATGAAATAAGTACATGTGACCTATATGTAGTCAGCGCCTTCACCAACAAGTATCTGAAACCCAAGGATTATCTGAGCTTGTCATTTGGCATCAAACTGCAACTGCTATAAATTTTTTCAGTACCGCCATGAGCTCTTACTGAAGTTGCTACAAACTAATTTCTGTTTTACTTAAATCTATTCGTCCCACAATCGTTATATTATCGTCCGACAGCTGTTGAATTATCGTCCAACAGTTATCGGACGATAATTCAACAGCTGTCGGACGATTAATTCTTAGCAAGCAAAAATATAAAATAAAGCGGCATAAGGATTTGCTAAATGAGAAGGAGAATCTTAATACTTTGAAAACTGAGAGATTTACCGAATATAATGCAGATAAATCATTAACTTTGCCTGCAGAAAACAGAAATAGTTTATGGCAAAAAAAAATGGAAACATCCTGATTGTCGATGATAACCGAGGCGTACTTACCGCCTTGCAGCTTTTGTTGAAGCCATATTTTGAAGGGATAATCACACTTCCCTCTCCCGTAACCCTGCCCAGCGTATTGCGGGAAAGGTCATGGCAAGTGGTTCTTCTTGACATGAACTTCACCTCGGGCATCAACACCGGCAACGAGGGACTATACTGGCTCCATAAAATAAAGAAGCAATGTCCCACCCTGCCCGTAGTGCTGTTTACCGCCTATGCCGACATTGACCTTGCCGTACGGGGAATCAAGGAAGGAGCCACAGACTTCGTCGTGAAACCCTGGAACAACCAGAAACTGGTGGAAACCTTACTGAATGCCGTATCAGCTTCTGAAACAAAATCTCCGGCCAACGGCCCAAATGCCGGACGTACGGCAGAAAGCAGCCACCTGTTTGCAGATACCCGCAACATGTATTGGGGAAACAGCCCCGCCATGCAGCAGCTCCGCCTTTTGGTGGAAAAAGTGGCCTCTACCGATGCCAATATCCTTATTACGGGCGAGAACGGTACCGGTAAAGAGATGCTGGCACGCGAAATTCACTCCCTTTCACCGCGCAACCGGCAGGAGATGGTAAGTGTGGATATGGGTGCAGTCACCGAAAGCCTTTTCGAGAGCGAACTGTTCGGCCACATGAAAGGCTCTTTCACCGATGCCCATGCCGACCGTGCCGGCAAGTTCGAAGCAGCCAGCCGCAGCACCCTCTTTCTCGATGAAATAGGCAATCTCCCCTACCATCTGCAAGCCAAACTGCTGACCGCCATCCAACGACGCAGCATTGTCCGTGTAGGCAGCAACACTCCCATTCCCGTAGACATACGGCTGATTTGCGCTACAAACCGCAATCTGCCCGAGATGGTGGCAAAAGGCGAATTCCGCGAGGACCTGCTATACCGCATCAACACGATACATCTTGAGATACCCTCGTTGCGCGAGCGGCCCGAAGACATCATCCCCCTTGCAGAACTTTTCATCGCCCGCTTCTGCAAGCAATATGACAAGCCCCCCGTCCGCCTGACGGACGGCGCTTGCGAGAAACTTACGCTCCACCCCTGGTACGGCAATATCCGCGAACTGGAACATGCCATCGAAAAAGCCATTATTATCTGTGACAACGAAACCCTTCCCGCAGAACTGTTCCAGCTGGCACGGCGAACCGGCACTCCCGAAGCAGCCGCATCCACGCTCGAAGAAATGGAAATGCAGATGATACGGAAGACGCTCGACAAATGTAGCGGAAATCTCTCTGCCGTCGCCGCACAGCTGGGTATCACCCGCCAGACGTTGTACAACAAAATGAAGAAGTATGGCCTTTAATTATTCATTCCGCGTTGCCGTCAGTCTGGCAGTAGCGCTCCTTGCAGGGGTGATGTGGACTGTGGACGTATTTTGGGGCGCGCTCTGTACTGCGCTGCTTCCCATAGCCCTGTACTGGCAGCAGAAGCTATACCGCCATCATGTGCGGAAGGTGCTTTTCATGCTCGACGCCATCGAAAACAACGACAATGCCATCCACTTCTCCGAAACGGAAAACACTGCCGACGCACGCCTCGTGAACCGTGCATTGAACCGGGTTGCCCATATACTTTATAATGTGAAAAGTGAAACAGCCCAGCAAGAAAAGTACTACGAACTCATCCTGGACTGCGTGAATACCGGTATCCTTGTCCTGAACGACAATGGTGCCGTATATCAGAAAAACAGCGAAGCCCTCCGTTTGCTGGGCCTCAATGTCTTTACCCACGTCAGTCAGCTGAACCGCGTAGACCCGCGTCTTTCGTCCCTTCTTGCCAATTGCCGCCCGGGAGACAAACTGCAAATGCCTTTCAACAACGAACGAGGCACTGTAAACATGTCTGTCCGCGTCAGCGACATCACAGTCCGTAAAGAGCATCTGCGCATCCTCGCCTTGAACGACATCAACAACGAGCTGGATGAAAAGGAAATAGATTCCTGGATTAGGCTTACCCGCGTACTGACGCACGAAATAATGAACGCCGTCACTCCCATAACCTCCCTGAGCGATACACTGCTGGGACTGACCGAGGCACAAGCCTCCAAAGAAGAAATCAGAAACGGCCTGCAGACTATCAGCAGTACGGGCAAGGGCCTGCTCTCTTTTGTGGAATCATACCGGAAATTCACCCGTATTCCCACCCCCGAACCATCCTTGTTCTACGTAAAAAGCTTTATCGAGCGGATGGTCGAACTCGCCCGTCACCAGCACCCCGATGTCCGGGTCACCTTTCATACGGACATCGCGCCAAGCGACCTTATTCTATATGCCGATGAAAACCTGGTATCACAAGTGGTCATCAACCTACTGAAAAATGCCATACAAGCCATCGAATCGGATAAAAATACAGATAAAGAAGGACATATCAACATACGTGCCTACTGCAACGAAGCGGAAGCCATACTGATAGAAATTTCCAACAACGGACCTGCCATTCCCAATGACATTGCCGAACACATATTTATCCCCTTCTTTACGACCAAAGAGGGTGGAAGCGGTATTGGATTGAGTATTTCCCGGCAAATAATGAGGCTTTCCGGCGGAAATTTATCCTTATTGCCTGGTAAAGAAACCACCTTTATTTTAAAATTCAATTGAACTATTTTAGATTTGTATTTGTTAAACACATTGCATATCTTTGTACTATTAGACATAAGAAACATCACATTTCAAACTATATAGCATAGAATTTATGATATTTACAGCAGGAAACATACTACTTATAGGTTCCATATTACTTTTCGTCAGCATCATTGTCGGCAAGACCGGCTACCGTTTCGGAGTGCCTGCGTTATTGCTTTTCCTTGTCGTCGGTATGCTGTTCGGCAGTGACGGATTGGGATTGCAGTTCCACAACGCCAAGGAAGCACAGTTCATCGGCATGGTTGCACTCAGCATCATTCTGTTCTCCGGTGGCATGGACACCAAGTTTACGGAGATAAAGCCCATATTGACTCCCGGCATTGTTTTGTCAACTGCAGGAGTGCTGCTCACGGCCCTCTTTACCGGATTATTTATCTGGTGGCTGTCCGGCATGAGCTGGACCAACATCCACCTGCCGTTGATAACCTCCCTTTTGCTTGCATCCACCATGTCATCTACCGACTCAGCCTCTGTATTCGCCATTCTGCGTTCACAAAAAATGAACCTGAAGCATAATCTGCGCCCCATGCTGGAACTGGAAAGCGGTAGTAACGACCCGATGGCATATATGCTGACAATCGTGCTGATTCAATTCATCCAGTCCTCCGGAATGGGAGTTCCCCAGATATTGGGCTCTTTTGCCATACAGTTCATTGTCGGTGCCGCAACCGGTTATTTCCTCGGAAAGCTGGCCATCCTTATGCTGAACCGGCTGAATATAGACAACCAGGCACTCTATCCTATCCTGTTGCTGTCCTTTGTATTCTTCACCTTCTCCATCACCGACCTGCTGAAAGGCAACGGTTACCTGGCCGTGTATATCGCCGGAATGATGGTAGGCAATAACAAAATCATGCACCGGAAAGAGATTTATACTTTTATGGACGGACTGACCTGGCTTTTCCAAATCATCATGTTCCTCTGCCTCGGTCTGCTTGTCAACCCCCATGAGATGCTGGAAGTTGCAGTCGTGGCATTGCTCATCGGCGTATTCATGATTGTCGTGGGACGTCCTCTCAGCGTTTTTCTCTGCCTGCTGCCTTTTGGCAAGAGAATCACCCTCAAGTCACGGCTATTCGTATCGTGGGTAGGATTACGTGGCGCAGTACCCATTATCTTTGCCACCTATCCCGTGGTGGCTAATGTGCCCGGCGCCCATGTCATCTTCAACATCGTATTTTTCATAACCATCGTCTCACTGGTCATCCAGGGTACCACAGTCTCCTGGGTAGCCCGGCTGCTTGGCCTCTCCACCCCGCTGGAAAAGACCGGAAATGATTTCGGAGTTGAACTGCCCGAAGAGATTGACTCCAACTTGCACGACATGACCATTACACAAGAAATGCTGGAGCAGGCAGACACCCTGAAAGACATGAACCTGCCCAAAGGCACACTGGTGATGATTGTAAAACGTGGCGATGAGTACCTCATTCCGAACGGAACATTAAAACTTCATGCCGGTGACAAGCTGCTTCTTATTTCGGAAAATAGCAAGGAATAAGAATTACAGATAAGTTTCTATCCGTTCCAGGGTAAGAAAAAAGTGGAAACTATTTGCTTTGCATCACTATAAGACCTATCTTTGCGCAGTTTTAACTAAAGTGTGCAACAGCTGAATGGAACAAGAACAAGGGTTCATCGATTATATAGAACAAAGCATTATTAAAAACTGGGATCGCAACGCCCTGACAGACTACAAAGGAATTACACTGCAATACAAAGATGTAGCACGGAAAATAGCCAAATTCCATATCGTATTGGAAAGCGCCGGCATCAGGCCCGGTGACAAGATTGCCGTTTGCGGACGTAACAGTGCACATTGGGCAGTCGCTTTTCTGGCGACGGTTACCTATGGAGCTGTCATTGTTCCCATTCTGCATGAGTTCAAGGCCGACAATATCCACAACATCGTCAACCATTCCGAAGCCAAGCTGCTGTTTGTCGGCGACCGGGCATGGGAAAACCTCAATGAAGAGGCAATGCCCCTGCTGATGGGTATCGTACTGCTGACGGACTTCACTCCGGTAGTTTGCCGCAACGAGCAGCTGATGGAGGCTTTCGAACATCGCAACGTCCTCTATGGCACACGTTTCCCCAAGAATTTCCGCCCCGAGCATATCAGCTACCGCAAGGAGGAATCACCCGAAGAACTGGCTGTCATCAACTATACTTCGGGCACCACGGGATATTCCAAAGGGGTCATGCTCCCCTATCGCAGCCTTTGGTCCAATGTTGCATATTGCCATGAGATGCTCCCCGTACGTCCGGGCGACCATATTGTATCCATGCTGCCTCTGGGACATGTATTTGGTATGGTGTACGATTTTCTATACGGTTTTTCCGCAGGCGCCCATCTGTATTTCCTTACCCGTATGCCGTCTCCCAAGATTATTGCACAGTCATTCTCCGAAATCAGGCCACGGATCATTTCGTGTGTACCGCTTATCGTAGAAAAGATTATCAAGAAGGATATCCTGCCCCGGATAGACAATAAAATAGGCAAGCTGCTATTGCGGATGCCCATTGTCAACGATAAAATCAAGGCTGACATGCGCAAAAAGGCAATGGAAGTATTCGGCAGTAATTTCGATGAAATAATCATCGGAGGAGCACCGTTCAATGCCGAAGTGGAACGCTTCCTGAAGCAGATAGGCTTCCCCTATACCATTGCATACGGAATGACGGAATGCGGCCCCATCATTTGTTCCAGCCGCTGGGAAACATTGAAACTGGCCTCTTGTGGCAAGGCAACCACCCGCATGGAAGTAAAGATAGACTCTCCCGACCCTCAGAACGTGGCAGGAGAAATAATCTGTAAAGGTGCCAATCTGATGCTGGGCTATTACAAAAATGCCGAAGCGACTTCCCAAATCATCGATGTAAACGGCTGGCTGCACACCGGTGACCTTGCAACGATGGATACCGAAGGATATGTCACTGTCCGCGGACGCAGTAAGAACATGTTGCTCACAGCCAGTGGCCAGAACATCTACCCCGAGGAGATTGAAAGCAAACTGAACAACATGCCCTATGTGTCCGAATCACTTATCGTATTGCAGAACGATAAGCTCGTGGCTCTTATCTATCCGGATTTTGACGATGCATTCGCCCATGGTATGGAACAATCGGACATCGAAAAGGTTATGGAGGACAATCGGAATGAATTGAATCTGCAATTACCGGCCTACTGCCAGATAACAAAAGTCAAGATACACTTCGAGGAGTTCGAGAAAACGGCAAAGAAGAGCATTAAAAGATTTATGTATCAAGAAGTAAAAGGGTAAGGGGAATGTGTCAAAACCTTCTTTAACGCTTTATTTTAGGCGCGGATGACGCAGATTTCACGGATTTAGTTTATTGAATCCGCATTATTCCGCGTAATCCGCGCCTAATATTATAACATTATAAAAGTCTTCATGTGCTTTTGACACATTCGCATCCTTTTTGTTAACAAAAATAGAAGCAAAGGAATAAACGGCTAATAAGTGTTATAAAACATACTTTTTTAGTTGGATAATTTGCAGATTTATCAAAAGTACGTATCTTTGCAATGTGTTTTTCATAGTATTAGATTTAAGGTTAACAAAGGTTGGAGTACAGCGGTACTCCTTTTTTTATGCCCGTAAATCAGATATTCCCGGAAAGCCTCTTCAGTCCCTTCAATACAGATTTATCTTTCACCTCCATGATGCTGATGGCATAGCCACCACCGGAAGCAGCTTTCAGTTTCAAGACCGTTTTGGGAGAAACGATACCTTTACGGATAACATAAGCTTGCGGATTTGTTTTATAATCGGCATCTTTTGCATCGGCATAGACGGTTGCAATATACTGCTTGTCTGCATCCAGGAAGTCCAGTTTCAGAGTTGAAGCATGTCCGTGCTCACTGCTGGTACAACCGATAAACCAGTCATTCGTACCTTTTGCCTTACGGGCAACAGTGATGTAACGTCCCGGCTCAGCTTCCAGATAGCAGCTGTCGTCCCAATCCACAGCCACATCTTTGATGAACTGGAAAGCATCCATGAAACGCTCATAATTCTCAGGAAGGTCGGCAGCCATTTGTAGAGGGCTGTACATAGTGACATAAAGTGCCAGCTGACGCGTCAAGGTAGTATTGGCATGCGTATGGCTGTTCGGATTCAACTTATTGATGTCCATTTCAAAGATACCGGGCGTATAGTCCATCGGACCACCCTGCAAACGGGTAAACGGAAGTACCGTTGTGTGGAAGGGCTTGTTACCAGCAAAAGCCTCGTACTCCGTGCCTCGGGCAGATTCATTGCCTATCAGATTGGGATAGGTACGGCATAAACCAGTCGGACGTACCGCTTCATGGGCATTGACCATTATCTTGTGTTTGGCAGCTTCGGTCACGGCGTATAGGTAATGGTTGTTCATCCATTGTCCATAGTGATGCTCGCCACGGGGAATCATATTGCCTACGTAGCCACTCTTTACCGAATTATATCCATATTTATTCATCAGACGGTAGGCAGCTTCCATGTGCCGCTCATAGTTACGGACGGAAGCCGATGTTTCATGGTGCATCATCAGACGGACACCCTTGGAATGAGCATATTCATTCAGATACTTGATGTCAAAATCGGGATAAGGAGTCACGAAATCGAAAACATAATCCTTGGAATTACCGAACCAGTCTTCCCAACCCGTATTCCAACCCTCCACCAATACCTGGTCAAAACCGTGTTCGGCAGCAAAGTCTATGTACTTCTTCACATTAGCCGTGTTGGCCGGATGAATGCCGTTCGGTTTCACCTTGGAATAGTCCGTATCATCCAGTTTCACAGAAGGGAGGTCAAAAGTATATGCCCAGGGCTTTCCCCCTGCAATCATTTCCCACCATACGCCGACATATTTCACCGGCTTAATCCAGGAGGTATCATCATACTTGCAAGGCTCATTCAGATTGAGAATCAAATTGGAGGCCAGTATCTCGCGGGCATCATCACTGACTATGACCGTACGCCAGGGAGTATGGCAGGGAGACTGCATATACCCTTTATTTCCTTGGGCATCCGGAGTCAGCCAGGATTCAAAAACGAGGTTCTTGTCATCCAGGTTGAGATGCATGCAAGAGTAGTCTACCAAGGCTGCCTCGTGCAGGTTAAGGTACACTCCATCAGCTGTTTTAAGCTGTATGGAAGTCTGGACACCCGTCGGCGAAAAGACAGTTTGTGACGCATTGTCACTCACAGCTCCCTGCAGCAGTCCACGGATTTCAGAGAGTTTGGACTCCGTGTAATCATATTCCTGGGTATCATAATCTCCCGGAATCCACCAGGCAGTATGGTCGCCGGTCATGGCAAACCGGGAATGCTCTTCCTTTATCACAAAATAAACCAGATTCTTCTGTTGCGGAAACTCATAACGGAATCCCACGCCGTCATCATATACCCGAAAACGGATATTCATAAAACGAGTGGTAGACGGTTGTTCAAGTTCTACCAGCAATTCGTTGTAGTGGTTGCGGATATCTTTTGTTTCCCCCCACACCGGTTGCCAGGTTTCATCGAAAGTGGAAGTAGAAGTCCTTACTACTTTGAAACCATCCATCAGGCTGGTAGCTCCTTTCAGTTCCAATCCCAACGTACTGGGATTGATGACAGGAGCCCCTTTATAATCCACCTGATAGGCTGGTCTCCCGTCTTTTGTCAGTTCAAAATCCAGCTTCACCATGCCCGAAGGGGATGAAATGCCTTCAGCATTCCCCGCCAGGGCAGAAAAAAGCAAAGCCGCGCTAAGTACAAATTTCTTCATAATAATGATATGTTTTTTGTGTTAATAGATAAACTCAATGATATGTTCCTTTCCATCATCCGGCAACCTCAGCAGGCAAGTCCCCAGCTTCTTGTCAGGACACCAGGCAGTTATCGTAAACTCTGTCTCCCGATTTTCTTCCAGCTTTCCGACATTCGTTTTCTTGATTTTCTGACCGTCCAGCAAAGCTGTTTTCGGCATCTGTTCCGTATAGATGCAGAACATCAGGTTTCGTTGGCCGGGTAAGCTATATTTCTCACCGGTCCGTGTACCTACTTTCAGCGTATAGCCTTTGTCGGTAGTCTGGCAAGTAATAGGAGTGCGCATGAACTCTCCACGCAAATATCCTAAATCAGTTCCTGCATCTTCATAAAGCGAGAAGGTAGTTTCACTGCCCGCTGCAGCAGGAAATATCTCAAACGTAACCGGATAGACCGGTTTCTCATCCGTATAGTTCATGACCGGCATTTGAGGTATGATACTTCCCTGCTTTACAAACATAGGAATAGTATTGAGGGGAGCATCCACCGTCATCCATTGCTCACCGCTATATGCTGTGTGTTTGTTGTTGTAGTCAATCCAAGTTCCTTCAGGAAGATACACATTCTTGTTTCGCGCTCCTTTCTTCACCACCGGAGCAACCAGCAGTTCGCTGCCAAACATGAACTGGGCATCCGTAGAGAACGTTTCCATATCTGCCGGATATTCCAGAAACATCGGTCGCATGAGAGGCAACCCCGTTTCGTGTGCTTCGCGGGCATACGTATAGATATAAGGCAAAAGACGATACTTCAATTCGATGGCTGCCTTGGCATTCTTCTCGGCCTCTTCGCCGAACAGCCACGGCTCCACAGCCACGTTGCCCTCATGATGAATGCGGCTCAGGGGATTGAAAGCGCCCATCTGTATCCACCGCGTATAAAGTTCAGCCATCGCAGGATAATCCTCTATATCTCCGCAATAACCGGTAATGTCACAAGTAGTAAAAGGAATAATTCCCAAACCGGCAGACAACAGTACCGGAATCTGATTGGCCATCTGTCCCCAACCCTGCGTCACGTCATCACCGTTTCCACAGTCACCGGTCCAGCCGAAAGTATAGCGTTGCAAGCCCGCAAAAGCGGCACGTGTCATCTGGAATACGCGACGGTCAGGATTCCTTTTCTCAAACTGCTCCTTCACCACTTTATCCCACGTAAGGCCATAAACATTGTGAATCTCATCATGCATGCCCAAATGGTGTTTCATCACCAGGCGTTCCGTCTGCTCCTCATTGCTCCAGGCAGGTTCACCCATATCAGTCCAGAAACCGGCAATACCATCATCAATGGGCTTCTGCTGATAAGCTCCCCACCAGTCTGCCACAGCAGGAAGGGTGAAGTCCACTACGCCACAATTACCGCCCCAGGGCCAGGGCATGTCATAACTCCTGCCGTTGGTGGAGTCCTTTACCAGATACCCTAACCTATCGGCTTCCTCCCATTGCCGCTTATTGGCTTGTGAAATGACCGGATCTTGCGAAACCACCACCTTGAAGCCCATATCCTTGAGGTCTGCAAGCATCTTTTTCGGATTCTCGTAGTTCCCTTTCCGCCACTCAAAATCCTGCAAATACTGTGTCCAGCCTATGTCCTGGTAAATAACATCACAAGGAATTCCGCGCTTACGATAGCCTTCAGCTATTTCATAAGACAATTTCTCGCTCGTCAGCAGTCCCCGGCATTGTGCAAAGCCCAATGCCCATTTAGGAGGCATTATGGGTTTTCCCGTCAGGTCGACATATTGTTTCATGATTTCCTTATAATCCTTCCCGAAGATGAAATAATAAATCATCTCTCCCCCAGGAGCCTCGAAACTGTAGTAATCGCGGCTTTCCGTACCAAACTTAAATTCGGTCTTATACGTATTGTCCAGGAAAATACCATAACGATAACTGCTCATAAAGAACGGAATACTCTTGTAGAGCGGGTCCTCAACGGTACTATAACAAGGCTTGTCACTGTTCCACATCTTGTAGGCTTCGCCGCGACGGTCCAGCTTGCCGGTCTTTTCTCCCAAGCCGAAGAAGTGTTCGTCACGACGGAGGGTCTTGTATTCCAATTTGCGCTGCCCGTTACTGATATGCCCCTTATCGGCATAATCACTGAACAGCAGTTTCTGATACTTGTCGAATATCTGTAAGTTAAACGGAGACTTGTTTACCCGGATACGGAGTTTAGGGGTAAAAATCTCGTAGCAGGCATTCTGTTCGTCCACATGGACGGTACCGACATCCTCCAGGTCCTCATTGACGACGGCAAAGGAAGGATTATTCCGCTGGAAACTACCGTCGGGAGAAAACCATATACGTACCGTAGACTGACTACACAGACGTAATTGTATGGCAGAACTGTCATTTAAATAGAAGGTCACACTCCGGTCGTCACTGGTATAGGAAGTGCAGTCTCCGGTGCGGTTCTGTGCATTCGCATATACTGAAAATGCACAGACGGCAAAAAATAAAAATATATATTTCTTCATTACTATAATTTGTTTGTTCCTTTATTGGATATTCTTATTCCATCACAAGCATGCTCCAGTACTTCAGCAAGGGCAAGGTAAAGGTAACCGTGCCGTCCTTCTGTTCGAATGCCAGTTCCTGCGAAGCACCGGCATGGAAATCGGGCGATGCAACCCATATCTTGTTCACTTTACCGGAAACATTCATCTTCAACGGCACGTCGGACACCAGACGCGGTTCGGGCATTGTTCCGTTCAGATCCCTCCAGCTTAAGTTATCCGCATTGAGGAAGTTGAGCAGATGAATGACTTGCCTGCCATTTACATTCTTGGCATATACAGTGATGGCAGACTTCTGCGGCGGCCATGCATTCAGAGAAAGATTCCGCGCAGCATCCGTACAGTTCAGAGAAACGGAAATCTCCGCCTCCGTATCTTTATCACGAAGCAGGTTCTGATAAGCCGTCATAAAGTCATAATAACGAATCATGGCTATTTTCAGTACATCGTTCATCTGCAAAGCCGTGCTTGGAAAGTACTCGCGGCATAGCATGTGGTCACCCAATTCCAAATGAGAGCCTCCCAAAGCAAATATCACAGCATCCGTCAGCAGCACACCCGGTGTATTGAACTCACCGGTACCGCTACCTGCCTTGTCATAGTTCATATATGCGGCAAACACCGTTTTCAAGGCATGGTTGCCATACTGGTCGTTCGCTTTGATAATGGTGTGCAGATCCTTGAAGCCTGCCTCATCGCCCCATACTTCATTATAAAGGAAATCCACTTTACCCGTACCAGCTATCTGGGAAGCTCCATAGCTGGAGACGGCATTCATCACCAAACGCTTGTCCGGATGCTTCTGTTTCATGGCTTCGATGAACGAGGCATATCCCTTAGGCAGATTTACCTTATTGCCATCATAGTCATAGCGGTCACCCCGGTTTCCCAGTTGGTCTATCTGATAACCGTCAAAGTCCAGATTGGCATAAACATCATCGTTTTTCTGGGCAATATATGCCTGCCATTCCGTATTGGCGGGATTGAGCAGGAAGATATTACTTTTCCAACTGGAGGGCAAGTCATGCGAATCCTTATCCATGCGTCCCGTGTTCTTGAATATGTACCATTCTTCCTTTACCCCGTCGGAAACGGCATCGTCCAAAGCTCCGAAACATAGATTGTAAAACATGGACTTCATGCCCAGGCTGTGTTGTGTAGAGATATACTTCTCCACTACCTCGGTATAGACCTCCCGGTTGGCAATGTCCTTATAGACCTCGTCCAGATGCTCACGCGTACCGCCCAACGGCCAATGATGCTTGTTGTGCCAATCCTGAAACTGTACTCCGTTAATGTGGCAACGGTTCAGGAAAGCCATCTCCTTCTCTATCACTCCATCCATCTTTTTCGAAGCATCAAAAGTGGCAACGAAACCATAACGTGGAAAACGTGTCCAGTCACTGGATACATCTACGGCAATAGTACCAAGAATAACCTCTGTTCCATTCTCTTTCGTACGGTACACATCCACCAGATAACCGGTATAATCGGTTGCCGGAGCAGTCCAAGTCCAAGTAGTACCGGCAGCAGCCTGCTCCGATACAACCTTGTCCATTGTCCGGTAGCGGATTTTAGCTCCGGCAGGAAGGGCGTCAGCTGTAAAAGAAACACTCTCGCCCGGCCGGTAACATGCCTTGTCGGTAGTGAGGTTGACCGTCAAGTCCGAGGTGACTGGGGTTACTTCCGTAACCCCTCCACTCTCTCCGCCTCCACCGGTACCGCTGCCGGTATCATCACTCTCCTTGCTGCATGCAACCAGCAGCAAGGCTACCAGTGTTGTATAAACTATCTTCTTCATCTATTGTAGATACCTATTGTTTCACGATTGAAATTGTCTCTTCCAGCTGATTCAAAGTAATCAGATAGGAACCTGCTGTCGTAATCTTCCACTTCTGGTCGATGCCGCCTACCATCACGTCCAGATATTGCGCTTTGAACGCTTCGTCTGATTTATCAAGGAAAAGCATCGGTTCTGTTTCTCCTGCAGGCTGTTTGTCTGCTACAGCCGGCATGAACCAGGCTCCATTCCAATCTTCCTGCTTATCACAAGTAAATTTCAACTCACCGGCATTCAGCGTACCTTTCCAAGTAAACACATACGGATTATCCGTTGTCTGCATCGGCGTAGCATCACCAATCGTCCAACCGGCCGGAGTAGCATCACCTACCATATAAATCATCTCATACGGAGTAAATTCGCTCATCATCATGCGTTCCTTACCACTACGGATATCCATGCAAATCTTGTAGGCCTTGCCGCATTCCCCGTCTTTCAGCACCCATTTATTGTCCGGGTCGAACCCTTTCACAAACACCACTTCTGTATCGGTATAAGCAGCATCGGCATTCTTGGCCTTATACATGTTCTCCCAACTTCCATCGGAGGTTCCGAACTTGAATTCCCCTCCTTTGCCCACTTCAAAGAACTTGCCGAAGCGGAACAAGTATGGGTCGAGCACATCTTGTTTCATCTTCACGAATCCCCAATCCGTAGCGTTACCCACAAAATAAAGCTGGTCGTAGGCAGGTGCCAACGTCTCTGTCTGGGTCAATGTAAGAACACCGGTAAACAGATTGGCCTCGACGATGTAATTATGGTCTTCTTCGACAACAAAAGGTTCATCCGGCTGGTCATCACTGCTACGAAGAACCAGCAATCCATCTGTTCCTTTGTTGTAAGAGGGCAGGAATGAGCCTAAGGTCGTGATGAACTTAAATTCACCGGCCACAAGCCGGCCCGTCCATGTAAAGATACCATTGTCCTTGCGGGTCATCTCTGTCGCATCATCGGCACTCCAGCCGCCCGGAGTGGCACTACCTATCAGATAAAGGGTGGATGTGAGCGGTTTATAGGCTGTAACACTGAAAGCAGTGGTAGACACCTGTTTTTCGTCCCGTTCCGTTACAGTAGCTGTCAAGCGCGCTTCCAACGAAATGTTCTCCCCGGCAGTTGCCCCAAAATGGTTGCGCAGGATGTCATTCAATTCCTCCACGCTCTTTTTCCATGAGTATTCTTGTACGGCATTCTCCACAGCTACATAAGAATCTGCAAAATCACTGCCGGTCTTGGCCAATTCCAGCGTATAAGAAATTTTATTACCCGTCCCATAATTGGTTCCCGTAGTCCAGGAAAGCTCCAGGGCATCATCGGCATGTGCCTGCTCATTCAAAACAACTTCCGTCTTGCTGGCCGTCAGTACAAGTTCATTCTGTCCTTTATCCAATTCCATGTAATCATCATCTACACAAGCAGATAAGGCTGCACAGCCCAGTAAGGCAAATACAAGGTGTGAAATATATTTCTTCATATTCTTCTGATTAAATTAATTAATAACCCGGGTTCTGCACCATTAAGGTATTAGCATCCATCTCCGTCTGCGGAATAGGGAACAGCAAGCGGTTCTTGTTCACGTTGCTCTTTCCAATGGAATGCAGGAATTTAATGGCATACTCTCCATTGTTGACACGAATCATGTCGAACCAGCGATGCCCTTCGAAAGCTAGTTCCATGCGGCGCTCATGGATAATCTTTTCACGCATGGTTTCCTGTGACAAGCCCGAAACCTCCGGCAGTCCGGCACGCTTACGTACAATATTCAAAGGCACGGCAGCCTGGTCAGGGCGTCCCATTTCATTCAAAGCTTCGGCCTTCTTCAGCAGGACGTCCGCATAACGATAAATCACGAAGTTGGCAGGATTGGTATTGTATTCCGGAGAAACCGTTTTCGACACCAGAAACTTGCGTACATTGTATCCCGTATTGGAATAAGAGCTTTTGTAAGCCTTACCGTCAAAATCCGGACATCCGGCATAAAGCACGGTCAAATCCTTACGTTTGTCACCGCTCTCATATTGACCCACAAATTCTTCTGTAGGCTGGTTCCAGCCATAACTGCCGGCAACAAAGTCCGAATTACGGGGACCCATGAAAGTAGAAAGCCAGGAAGACTGCGGATTGTTTCCCCAAAAATCATATTCCGTATTGCCCGAATACTGGACCTCGAACAAAGATTCCGGCCCGTTATTGACCAATGCATCGAAATTGTCCTCATACTTGCAGGAAGAAAGGTCATACCCCAAATTTGTTATCTCATCACACAAATCAGACACCTCCTGATAATATTCCGTATGATTAGGAGCCAGCGTCAGATAAATATCTGCCAACATGGCCAAAGCTGCATCTTTGCAGGCACGTCCCACGTTCTCGTCGTCGTAAGAAGACTTGGCAGGAAGCAGGTCAACCGCATTCTTACAATCGGAAATTATCTGGGCATAAGTCTCTTCGACTGTAGCGCGTGCAATGTCTGTCGGTTCTCCCGGATTATAAGGAGCCAAACGCAGTGGAACACCACCGTACAGACGTACCAATACATAGTAATAATGTGCACGGAGAAAATAAGCCTCTCCCAGACAGCGGTTCTTGATTTTCTCTGACACGGCTTCAGCCTCCAGAAGACTATTCAACACAATGTTGCATTGTCCTATCCCCACCCAGGGAGAACGCCACATGTACAATGCCATGCCATTGTCGCTCTGCGTTATGAAGTTAGAAGCTTGTATCGTTTCAAGGCCGTCGGTACCGCCACCGGCACCCACCAGACTGTTACCCGCCACAATATCCAGTGTCCAGATACGCTGGTTGTACATATTGGAAGACTGAAGGGTGCGATAGCAGGCATTGGTCAGAGCAATGGCCACATCATCGGTCACCGTCGTTTCCGGGTCAACCGTATTTTTAGGAGACTTGTCCAGAAAGTCGCTGCAGGAAGCCAGCAGCAATACTGCCAGCATATATAGTAAATTTGTTATCTTTTTCATATCCGAGTCAATCATTAAAAGTTAAAGTTTAATCCTAAGCTGAACGTACGGGAAATGGGGTAACGGTTCTGGTCTATTCCGTTAATACCCACTTCAGGGTCGAAACCGGAATATCCGGTGATGGTAGCCACATTCTCACAAGATAGGGAAAGGCGTGCATTCTCAATCTGGGCTTTCTGTAACCACTGCTTCGGGAAAGTGTATGAAAGTGTGATATTCTTCAAACGCAGATAAGAACCATTCTCCACAAAGCGGTCCGACACGCGTGTATTCTGATTGGGGTCGCCGAACACGGCACGCGGCATCGAATTGCTGGTCCCCTCTCCTTGCCAACGCTTCAGTACGTCGGTAGTCTGGTTATAGGCAGCTGCCATACCGGTATTGTCGATATTGTTGGCATTGTATATCTTATTTCCGGCTATACCTTGTAAGAAAACAGAAAGTTCGAAACCCTTATAGGAAAGGCTATTGTTCATGGAGAACAGCCAACTTGGGTTCGGGTTACCGATGACGGTACGGTCACTATCATTGATGACACCATCGTTGTTCAAATCCCTGAAACGGATATCACCCGGCTCAGCTCCCGGCTGCACGGCATGTGTATTCACTTCAGACTGGTTCTGGAAGATTCCGTCCGTAACATAGCCGTAGAAGACATTAATGGGATAGTCCTTTGTCAGCATCGTTACATAGGAGTTATTGATTTGGTTAATGTAATAAGGAACGTCGCTGTTCAAATCCTTAATTTTATTCTTGTTGTAAGTGGCGGTCAGGTTCGTTTCCCATCCCAGTTCACCGGTAAGATTGATGGTATGCAGACTCATTTCAATACCTTGATTACGTACTTTTCCGGCATTGGTATACGTGGTTGTAGTATCTTCAAATCCCGATGTGATGGGGATAGACGCCTTTACCAGCATGTCTCTCGTCTCCTTCAGATAAGCATCGAACGAGAACATAACGCGTGAATTGAACAGTGAGGCATCAAAACCGATGTTGGTTTGTGCCACCTCTTCCCAATGGATATACGGGTTGGCGAGAGTAGAAGAAACCAGCGCTGTCTGATTGCCGCTCGAAATGCCGAAAGGATATACACTGGTATTGTAGGATGCCAGATAGCTGTAGTTTCCAACACTTGCCTGGCTACCGGTCACACCGTATCCCGCACGCACTTTCAGGTCATTGATATAGTCGTTTTTTGGAAACCACTTTTCCTGAGAGGCACGCCATGCCACAGATACGGAAGGGAAAGTACCCCAGCGATGTTTCTTACCGAAACGGCTGGAACCGTCACGACGAATGGTTGCAGTCAGCAAATAGCGGTCTTCGTAAGAGTAGTTGACACGTGCCATGTAAGAGAGCAATGCCCACTCTGTCTCGTTTCCACCGATGGCATACATTTCCTCGCCATTATCCATTTCGTGCACATTGTCGAACATAAACACATTCTTCTGCGCATTCAGGTAGTCGTTGGTGTTCCATTGGGCAGACATACCGGCCATCAATCCCACACGATGTTTTTCTGCAAAAGTATGGTCGAATAGGAAATAGTTGTCCCACAAATAAGTGAACGACTTGTTATCGCTCTTATAACGTGAAGTCTCCTCTGTGGGAGTGGGTTTCCAGTTATACTTGGGGGTAAAGTTGTCTATGAACCAGAATTTGGCATCATAGCCGAAAGTACTTTTAAACTTAAGCCATTTGGTAAAAGTAAGTTCTGCCGTCAGGTTGGCCAGGAAGTTATATCCATCAGTCTGACTCTTGTTCAGTTCCGTCGGTCCAATGGGGTTGCGCGTGCTGCCATACCATTCCGAGTTACCATCAGGACCACTCCAACTGCCATCTTCATTCTTCACCGGATAAATGGGGAGCGCTTTCAGCGCATCACCTATATTATAGCTGCCCGACTTCTTCGTATCGGCACTGAACGTAATGTTATTGGAGAACTTCAACCATTTCAAGACTTGCGCATCACTGTTGGACTGGAATGTGAAGCGACGGTAATTCACACTCTTCACGATACCGGACTGATCCAGAAAACCACCGGACACATAATAATGGGATTTCTCGTTACCGCCGGAATAACTTACCGTATAGTTCTGCATCACACCCGTACGGAGCAATTCATCCATCCAGTCGGTACCTGCACCCAATTCAGAAGGATTGGCCCATTCCGGATTAGGATTGCGTCCACTGTTCACCATCATGTCATTACTCAACTCGGCATACTGCGCCGCGTTCAATAAAGAAGGTACGTTCGTAGCATTCTGGAAAGAGTAATTGGCAGATACAGCAAGTTTTCCTTTTCCTTCCGTACCGCGTTTGGTGGTAATCATCACAACTCCATTAGCTCCCCGGGAACCGTAGATGGCTGTGGCCGAAGCATCCTTCAATACATCCAAACGTTCCACATCGGCCATATTTAAGGAAGACAAGCCCAAGTCGGTAGGCACTCCGTCAATCACGACCAGCGGGTCGCAGTTGTTGATAGAACCCAAACCACGAATCTTGATGGATACATTGTCTCCCGGTTTACCGGCATCTACAATCTGCACACCTGAGATTTTTCCCTGGATGGCTTGTCCCAAATTGGATACGGGGGAATCCTTGATATCCTTGTTACCGATGGAGGACACTGCTCCTGTAAGGTCGCTTTTCTTCATGGTGCCATACCCTATCACCACCACTTCATCCAGCATTTCGGCATCTTCAGACAAAACTACCTGAAGCTGTTTCTGTCCCTTCACCTGCACCTCTTGAGTCTTATAGCCTACAAATGAAACGACAAGAGTACCGTTCGGAGACATGTTCAAAGAGAAATCACCGTCAATACCGGTTATTGTCCCATTTGTGGTTCCTTTTTCCATTACACTGGCGCCAATAACCGTTTCACCGGTCTGGTCTTTCACTACACCTTGTACTGTAATTTGCTGTGCGAACATGCACATCGGAAGTAACATTCCTATCAGACAAACCATCATCCGTAGCCTGCTGATTGGCATTTTGTACTTTTGCATAATATAAGAATTTAAAGTTAATAATAAAAACATAAATCACATGTGTCACTCTTTCCGAAGAGGAACAATGCAAATGTATCAGATAAGAGAAGCCAATAGTGGAGGAAAGAGTAAAAAAGTAGTGGTTTACATCATTCAAAAAGGCTTAAACCACTATATACCAATAATATATAAAATTATTGCCCAACTAAAAAAGTAGTGAAAATATAAGCGTAAAAGAGACACTTCCAAGCTTCAAAACCCCTATTCTCAGTTCTTCGACTTGCCAATTGTCATCACTTCCTGTTCCAACAAGTCGCGGTCACCGGCAGCCTTGTTGCGAACCTTCGTACGATAGTTATAAATGGTGGTAACAGAATATCGAAGGAACTGGGCTATCTTCACGCTGTCAGTAATACCCAAACGTATCAATGCAAAGATGCGCAACTCTGTATTCATCCGTTCGCCGGCTTTCAAGGATATTTGCTCATCATCGGCAAGCAGGGCATTGAAGTCTTCTACAAAAGTAGGAAACAGCTGCAGGAAGGTATTATCAAAGTTGGTATAGAATTCCTTTAATTCCCCCTCTATGAATTTAGAAGACTTGATGTTCTTGTAGAGTTCCTCCACATTTCCGGTAGCGGCAATCTTTCCCAGCGACCGGCGGTAATTGTCCATCTTTTCCAAATAGACCGAGCACTGGTCCATATAACGGCCGATATACTCCTCCTTCAGATAGGAGTTTTCGGCAATGCTGTGGTTGGCCTCCTTGAGTTGTGCATTGGAAAGGTGAAGCTCATCATTCAGCTCCTTCAACCGTTTGTTGGCGTCAATCACTTCCCTGCGGGCGGCAGCCACTTTCTTCATCTGCTTGTATACATAAAATATGGCAAGCAACAGAAAAAGTGAAAGCAGGCTGATAGATACCAGTGCCCATTTCATCTGCTCCTGCTGCTTCTCCGTCTTTTGCTGGTAAGCATCATTAATGATAGGAAAGATTTCCAGAATCTCCAGCTTGCGCAACCGGGCATTGCAGGCGGCTGCATCTTCCATACATATCTTTACATAAGAATAGGCACGCTCGATGTCTCCTTCCTGGTAAAGCAGTACGGCGAGCTTGCGTAAAGAGATATATTCACGGACAGCGGTTTTCATATCCGCCATAGCAGATACAATCAGGTATTCCTTTTCCTTCTCTTTGTCCCCTTTCAGCCGGTAAGACTCTGATAAAGTATAGGCACAAATCGCAACGTCGTGTTCATAGTCCTTCTGCAGCGCCAGATAATCCGTCAGCAAACGGATGGCCTTGTCATATTCATTGCGTACATTATACTGGTCGGACTGAATCAAGGTATGTATCAGAAGATTATCTTTATTGACCAACAGCAACGAATCACGATATTTGTCCGTAAGCTCCGTATAAAGCTTCTTTTCATATGCCGTCACGGCATAATCGGCCATAAGGCCATAGACCGTACGGTAGATATGGTAATAATATGGATGGATATCCACCGGTAACCGGTCTATATGGATATTCCGCATCAAATCCATAACTTCCTTATACATACCGGTCATTCCCAAAACATCTGCTTTATTCATGCGGGCATTGTCTATGTATTCCCGGTTTCCAAGACGTATGGCTATCTGTTCCCTTTCCTCGGCCATGTGCAATGCAGAATCCGTATTGAACGAACGGTACTCATCCAGCAATGTGCCAAGAATGGCAAAACGTTCTTCATCCGGTATCTGCCGATGCAACTGTCTTTTCAATTCCACCAGTTTCAGCTCCTTCTGCTCCATATATATGGGACGCTCCTTTATCGCCTGGTCCAGTTTCAGCAGCAAAGAATCCGCCCGGCTGCTGTCTGCAGCATGAAGGCGGCACATACAGATGGTACAAAGACACAAGAATATGATTATATTTTTCATCCGGCTTTCCGATTAGTTAAAGGCAATACTTTTTGAGAATCCTCATGCAAAAGTAATTAAAATACCATAAAAACCTATTCTACTATCATTAAAAGCTCGAAAGCAGAGTGATAAAAAGGCATACTGCAAGCAAAAGAATCAAAATATTGAATTACCTTTACGGAAAATCCAAAGAAAGACCATATCATAAATATCATCCGAGCATCATGGATATACACACATTTATTGCCAATTATCAGGAAGCTTTCGGCCAACACGCCGAACTCCCCATCGCCTTTTGGTATTCAGACCGAATGGAGGCATCTACAGAGAAAGTAACCGGTTGTCTCTTCAAATGCATGAAACAAGTCAGAGACGGCAAAACCGTCAGTCTCAGCAACGAAACAATCACCTGCGGAGGAGGCAAGTTCTATACCGGATTTACAGAAATGCCCGAGCGCGTCCCGGGTTTTGTCTCCTTGAAAGAGAAATACAAGAAAACTCCCGAAATGGTGGTAGATTTTGTCAATGAGCTACAGATTCCCAAAGCGGACAAAGCCTATCTGCATTTTGCCCGCATAGACAAGATACCTTCCTTTGACGAGGTGGAAGGCGTGCTGTTCCTGCCAACTCCCGACATTCTATCCGGACTGGTGACATGGACCTTCTTCGACAACAATGCATTGGATGCCGTGGCAGCCCCATTCGGTTCCGGCTGTTGCTCCGTCATTACCCAAACCATCATTGAAAACCGGAAACAAGGGAAACGCACTTTCCTGGGATTCTTCGACCCCTCCGTCCGCCCATACTTCGAAGCGGACTTATTGAGCTTCACTATCCCCATGTCCCGGTTCAAGGAGATGTATCACACCATGCGTGAAAGCTGTCTGTTCGATACACATGCCTGGGGAAAAATCAAGGAAAGGATACAGCTTTCCCAATCAGGGGACGTACATATCCTCTCCTCTCCCATTTCCTTCCCCATCCTTCCGGACATTTATCTGCAGGAAATCAGAATAGAAGATGCTGCAGCCATCTACCATGCCATCGACACACACCGGGACTACTTAAGAACATGGCTGCCATTTGTGGATAATATGCGCACAACAGCTGATGAAGAAGCTTTTTTACGTCAGGTACTATCTGCTCCTGCCGAACGAAATGAACCTATATTCGGTATTTGGAACCAGCAGCATGAAATCTGCGGACTGATAGGTTTCCATTTCTCCGATTTCGACAACCACCGTACAGAACTCGGCTATTGGCTACTGCCGGAATACCAGCACCGGGGCATCATTACTGAAAGTGTCCGCAAGCTGTGTCTGTGGGCCGTACAAGAAAAAGAGATAAAGCGGATACAAATTCGCTGTGCCGTGGGCAATGCAGCCAGTAACGCGGTACCAGTTCGCCTCGGTTTCGTCCATGAGGGAACAGAACGTTGCGGAGAACTGCTGGCTTCTGGAGAATATACAGATATACATATATACAGCATCTTGAAAGAAGAAGTGCTGGCCAACCTCAAACGATAAAATATCAAATTATATATCAACTATTGAAATTATACATGGAACAACAACCTCATCTCAATGACCACAACAAGCAGGAGTACCCTCCTATGCATACAACGGAGCACATCATCAACCAAACCATGATAAGGTTATTCGGTTGCGGCCGCTCCATATCAGCACACATAGAACGGAAGAAAAGCAAGCTGGACTACCGTCTTGCCGCCTGCCCCACGGAAGAAGAAATAAAGAAGCTGGAAGAGGTCGTAAACGAGGTAATCGCCCGACAGCTGCCCGTCACAACAGAATTCATTACGCAAGAGGAAGCGCAAGGACGTTTCGACTTGGAACGCCTGCCCGATGGTGCTTCGGAAACGGTACGTGTCGTAAAAGTAGGCGATTACGACGAATGCCTCTGCATCGGAGTACATGTGGAGAATACATCAGAAATCGGAACCTTCAAAATCATCAGCCACGATTGGAACGAAGAAGCCAAGCGTTGGAGAATGCGTTTTAAATTAGTCTGAAAATCTATCAATTTTAAATAAATAAGATAGCAAAATGGCATTAAACAAGCAAATAAGTCAGATTTTTAATGACAAATAGTCAATAGAGTCAACAAAAACCGGTTGGCATAAGGTTTGCAATATAGTTAGCGAACGACGGTTCAAGAAACGGACGGTGAAAAGCCCAAAAGGCAGACACCCGAAGACAAAGAACCGGAGTTCAAAACTAAATAGCATGTTTAACTTAAACAATAGGAGACTATAACTATGATGCCTGTAAGAAGAAACCAAAATTGGTTACCGAGTATTTTTAATGATTTCTTTGACAATGATTGGATGGTAAAAGCAAATGCCACCGCCCCTGCCATCAATGTATTCGAAACAGCAAAAGAGTACAAAGTTGAATTGGCTGCTCCCGGTATGACAAAAGAAGACTTCAACGTTCACATCGACGAAGAAAACAACCTGGTCATCAGCATGGAAAAGAAAACAGAAAGCAAGGAAGAGAACAACAAGGACGAAAAGAAGGAAGGCCGCTACTTACGCCGCGAATTCTCATACACCAAGTTCCAGCAAACCATGATTCTTCCGGACGATGTCGATAAGGAAAAGATTGGTGCCCATGTAGAAAACGGCGTGTTGAACATTACATTGCCTAAGTTTACAGAAGCAGAAAAAGAAAAGGCCAAGAAATTCATCGACGTAAAATAACGCCCGACCATTAAAGAAAATCTCCCGCTGCACAAGATAATGCAACGGGAGATTTTTTATATCCATAGCCATACGGAACTATTTCTTCTTCCCTTTCAGAAAACGGTCTGTCAGCCACTTGCGCACCGGTTCGTCGTATAGTTTCAAACAAGCATAAGCAAGGACAACGGCTCCCACGAAAGTAAGTATCATATAAGGGATACCTTCCACCATTGTAGCGTTATTGTTGCATACCCAAGCCGTATAAGTATATACCAATGGATAATGGGTAATATAAATCGGATAGGAAATGTCTCCCAGGAACTTGCATACGGCAGTAGAGCGCTTACCGGTCACCTTGCCGCCCGCTCCCATTGAAACAATGACCGGGAAGACGCAGATAATGCAGAAAGCCTCGTAAAGCCCGTTCATCCAGTAGCCGTCCTCACCTCCGATACGGGGAATGGAAAGAACCACCACAATCAGCAGGCTGCACCACCAGAAAGCACGCTTTTCAAGCCGTATCAGCCAGCCGAGGCGTGACAGAAGTAATCCGCCGAAAAACGGATACATCAGCCGGACCATACCCACATACTGCTGTTCCCAGTTCAAGGCCCAACCACCCACAATATCGCCGGCAGGAGCAGTCAGACAACGGTATACCGTAAAACACCCTGCCACAAATACCAGCACCGACAGGGCCACCTTATTGAACTTGCGTACAAACAACGCATACAGAATATTACCGATATATTCATAATAGAGCGACCACGCCGGGCCATTCAACGGATGCATTTCCGTCCAGCCACGAATGTCAAACTTCAGCGGAAGGGGAAGCAAAGTACAGCCCAGTAACATTACCAGCAGCATGGTTCCAACGGACGTATTCTCGATAGGTGGAAAACAAGGCGACTCCTGAAAATAGAAAAAGGCAGCGCCCACAATGCTTCCCATAATCACCATAGGATGCAGGCGAATGATACGGCGTTTGAAGAAAGTGCCCACGGTCATCCGGTTCCAACGGTCATCATAAGCATAACCGATAACAAAACCGGAAAGCATGAAAAAGAAATCCACTGCCAGATAGCCATGATTGATAATTTGAGTAAGATGACTGCCGCCTGCATGTGCTTCAAAAAGATGGAAGATAATAACCATGACAGCCGCCACGCCACGAAGTCCGTCAAGAATCTCATAATGCGGTTTCGAGGCAAGATAAGTAGTCTGTGTATTCATTTTGGTATAAGATATTTATTTATTCGCGTGCAAAGATAAGAGTTTTTTCCAATAAGGGAACTGATAGATATCATATAAACTCTATCAATTAATTGACAAGTATAACAGTTGTCTTTATCATTAGATACATATCACTACTTGCACCTTTTTTTCCGCACAAAAAACAGCTTTTATTATCCATAATAAAAGGGCTACACCTTTTCCTTCTCATGGTGTAGCCTTAAACACAAAAGGGTGTAGCTATCCAAGGCAAATGGTGTAGCCCTTCTTCAAAAAAGAGAGCCAAATAGGATAATAATAAAGAAAAATCAGTTAACTACTTTTCTTATAACTTTTTACCGCCCACAGATTGAAGACCAATGCAAAGACCAACACGGCTCCCAGTTGCGGAAGCAGTTCGGCAAATCCGCCACCACGGAGATAGATGGTACGCATCACCTCTACAAAATAGCGTAGCGGATTGATGCGCGTAATCCATTGCGCCCACTCAGGCATACTGTGGATAGGGGTGAAAAGACCACTCATCAGAATAAGGATAAGCATGAAGAACCACATGACAAACATGGCCTGCTGCAACGTGGTCGAATGATTGGATATGACCAGCCCGAACCCCGACACCACCGGTAGAAAAAACAGCGCCATGCCGTAGATAGTGAGGAAATGTCCCGCCGGCAGAATGCCGTAAAGTACCCATGCCAGAACGAAACAGATGGTCAGCACCACAAAACCTATCAGCCAGTAAGGTATCAGCTTGGCGGCAATGAAAATGAACTTGCCGACGGGGGTGACATTTATCTGCTCGATGGTGCCCGCCTCCTTCTCGCCCACCACATTGAGGGCAGGGAGAAAACCGCAAATCAGCGTCAGCAGCATCACCATTAGGGCAGGAATCATGAAAAGCTTGTAGTTCAGCGTGGGGTTGTAAAGATTCTGCGTAGTGATGTCCACCCGGGGAAGCGGCTTCCCGGCAAGCCCTTGCGAAGACGACTCCGAACCCAGTTCACGGGTATAGTCACTGATGATGGAAGACAAGTAGGATCCTCCCAGACTGCCCTTCGTGCCGTTCACGGCATTGGCCGCCACCAGCAGGCGGGGCGCCTCTCCCTTCACCCAATCCTTTTCGAAATCACGGGGAATCTCCAGCACGACATCTGCCGAACCTGCTTCAATGGCCAGCAAAGCCTCATCATATGTATCGGGAAGCGCTGTCAGGCGGAAATAAGTGGATGCACCGATTTTATCTACCAGACGGTGAGACAAGACGCTGTGGTCATTGTCCACTATATTCAGATTGATGTTCTTTATCTCCAGATTGGCGGCCCAGGGCATCAGTATCATAATCATGCACGGGAAAATGAAAATCAGCTTGGGCAGGAAGGAGTTGCGGAACAACTGCTTGAATTCCTTTTCAATGAGAAACTTTATCATAAGACGATATTTTAAAGATTTTAGACATAAGAACAAAAGAACAGATTTCCCGTATCCTTTTGTCCTTATGTTCTTCTGCCTGAATAATTAATATAAAATTCATATCCGCTCTTTACTCAAGCCGATGCTTGAATTTCTTGAAACTCACCGTTATCAGCAATACCGCCATCGTGGCAAGTATGCCGACCTCCATCAGCACAAGCGAAACATCCACTCCCTCAATCATCAGCTTACGCACCGCCTGGATATACCAGCGTGCAGGAAGCACAGCTGAAATGGCCTGCAAGATAACGGGCATACTCTCAATGGGGAATATCATGCCCGAAAGCAACATGGTGGGCATCATCAGCATCAGTCCGGACACCAGCATGGCGGCAACCTGCGTCCGGGTGACCGTGGAAATCAGCAGCCCCAGCGCCAGGGAGACAAAAATGAATAGCAGCGACACCACCACCAGCCAGAACAAGCTGCCCGCCACGGGAACATCGAGCACATAGACCGAAAGCAGAAGAATGGTGGTCAAGTTGACAAACGACAGCACAAAATAGGGCACCGCCTTTGCCAGAATGATGAAAAGCGGTTTGACGGGAGAAACCAGCAGGACCTCCATCGTCCCCGTCTCCTTCTCGCGCACAATGGAGATGGAGGTCATCATGGCGCAAATCAGCATCAGAATAAGTCCCATGACACCCGGCACGAAGTTGTAGGCACTCTTCATCTGCGGATTGTACAGCAGCTTGAGCTGGGGTACAATGGCAGCGGCATGCACTCCCGGCGGAAGCATCTCCTGCCCGGCAGAGGAGATGATGTTTGCGGCATAGCCTGCCTGCATAGTCGCCATATTGGGGTCTGTGGCGTCGGAGACAAGCTGCACGCGCGCCTCGCCGGTATAAAGCTTGTCCGAGAAACGCTCGCTGAAAACAAGCGCCATGTCAATCTCCCCTCTTCCGAAAGAAGCCTCCATATCGGCGGGAGAATGCAGGCGGCAGATGACGGTGAAGTATTCGCTTGCATCCATGCGGTCGATGATACGGCGGGTAACTACGTCATTCGACGGGTCGAGCACCGCCACACGCACGTTCTTCACCTCGGTGGTGATGGCAAAACCGAAAAGGATTATCTGCACGATGGGCATGCCCAGCAGAATCAGCATCGTGCGCCGGTCGCGGAAGATATGGAAGAACTCTTTTCGGATGAAAGATATGAATTGTTTCATTGTCTATATTTATATTTAGGCTCGGATAATGCGGATTTCACGGATTTTCAGTCGGCGGTTCGCACGGCTTGACGAGCCAGTTGTTGGAATACATCGTCCATCGTAGTGGCATTGAACTGCCGTTTCAGCTCCCCGGGAGTGTCGAGTGCACGGATGACGCCGTCTACCATGATGGAGATGCGGTCGCAATACTCTGCCTCGTCCATAAAGTGGGTGGTGACAAAGACGGTGATGCCCTCGTCGGCAGCCTGGTAAATCAGTTCCCAGAACTGGCGGCGCGTGGCGGGGTCTACCCCACCCGTAGGCTCATCCAGAAAGACAATCTTGGGACGGTGGAAGATGGAGACGGAGAAGGCCAGCTTCTGCTTCCAGCCCAGCGGAAGGCTTTTCACCAGTGTATCCCGTTCCTTTTCCAGCCCGAGGTGGAGGAGCAGCTCATCCGTCTTGGGGGCAATCTCCGCTTCGGGGATGCCGTAGATACCGGCAAAGAGGCGGATATTCTCCCACACCTTGAGGTCTTCGTAAAGGGAAAATTTCTGGCTCATGTAGCCGATGTTCTTCTTCACTTCTTCGGGTTGGGAAGCCACATCGAAACCTGCCACACATGCCTTGCCGCCGGTGGGGCGGCTAAGTCCCGTAAGCATGCGCATGGCGGTGGTCTTGCCTGCCCCGTTGGCTCCCAGGAAACCGAAAATCTCGCCCCGATGGACTTGGAAGGAGATGTGGTCTACGGCGGTGAAGTTACCGAAACGCTTGGTCAGCCCTTCCACTTCAATCACATTGTTTTCGTGGTTTTCCACTCGTTCGTGCTGCAAGCCCGGAGGGCAGAGGATGCCCGCAAAGCGTGTCAGGATACGGTCGGGGGTATCGATGCCTTTTATCTCTCCTTCGTTGATGAAGGCGATGCGGTCGCATTGGCGCGCTTCGTCGATGATGGGGGTGGAAGCAATGATGGTGATACCCTGCTCCTTCAGTCGGCGAAGCATTCCCCAGAATTCCTTGCGGGACACGGGGTCGACGCCCGTAGTGGGTTCGTCCAGAAAGAGGACATCCGGTTTATGGATAAGGGCACAGCTAAGGGCGAGTTTCTGCTTCATGCCGCCGGACAACGCTCCGGCGCGGCGCTTGCGGAAAGGTTCTATCTGCCGGTAAATGTCGCGCACCAAATCATAATTCTCCTCGATGGTGGTGTGGAAGACGGTGGCGAAGAA
Source organism: Bacteroides sp. AR29 (assembly GCF_900217715.1). Taxonomy (NCBI): domain Bacteria; kingdom Pseudomonadati; phylum Bacteroidota; class Bacteroidia; order Bacteroidales; family Bacteroidaceae; genus Bacteroides; species Bacteroides sp. AR29. The sequence continues at coordinate 4,455 of NZ_OBMS01000012.1, read as the reverse complement.
ATTGAGATTCTCCTCCACCGTCAAGTCCGGATAGAGGGAGAAGCGTCCGGGCATATACCCCACCCGCCTGCGGATGGCTTTGTAGTCCTTCACCACATCCAGACCGCAGACCGAAGCCGAGCCTCCGTCGGCAAGCAGCAAAGTGGTGAGGATGCGGAAAAGCGATGTCTTGCCCGCACCGTCCGGCCCGATGATGCCGAAAAGCTCACCGGGAGCCACTGACAGAGAGACACCCCGCAGGGCTTCCACGCCGCCGTAACGTTTGGAGATATTAGTTAAAGTTACAGCCTCCATACATTCCTATTTTCAGCATCCCGTCATTCTTCACGGCAATCTTTACAGCATAGACCAGATTGGCGCGCTCGTCTTTCGTCAGGATAGTTTTTGGAGTGAATTCGGACGTATCGGAAATCCAGGTGACGATGCCGGGGTATTCTTTCCGCACTTCCTTTCCATAATCCGCATAAACCTTCACTTGCTGCCCCAGCTTGATTTCGGCAAGCTGCTCGGAGGTGATGTAGGCACGGAGGTAAATCTGCTCCATATCCGCCACTTTGAAAAGAGGGGTGCCGGGAGCAGCCAGTTCTCCGGCTTCGGCATATTGGGCAAGGACGGTTCCCGTCAGCGGAGAGGTGATGTGGCATTTGCGCAACTGGTCTTCTATCTGCGCCACCTGGATGCCGACAGAGGAACTTTGCCACGTCAGGCTCCGGTCACTGTTGCGCAGGGTGGAGTTCTGTGCGTCGAGCTGCTTGCGGAGGACTTCGAGAAGGGACTCGGCATCATCCAGTTGCTTCTGGTTGGCGGCACCCACACGGAGCAGATTGGACACACGGTCGCGTTCGCGTCGAGCCTGCACAATCTGTTCCTGAGTGGCGGCTACTTGTTTCAGGATATCAGGCCGCTGGCCTTCCACGGACTTGACACTGGCCTCCAACTGGAGTTTCTTCAGATAGAGTTGGACGGTATCTATAATGCCTACCTCCTGCCCGTCTTTCAGTGTCGTGCCTTCCTCGATGTCGAAACTCAGCAGTTTTCCAGACGCCTCGGCAGAAACGATGACTTCGGTAGCCTCGAACGTTCCCGTCGCATCATATTTCGGAGTACCGCCGGTACAGGCGGCAAGGAGAAATAAAAAAGGAAATAATTTCAATGATTTCATACTATTTCAAGTTATAAATTACGGATTATAGTCATTAATTGTTCAGCGTATATTTCAGCTGCCAGATGTTCATCAGCAACTGCACCTCATGCAATGCCTTGGTCTGTCGTGCCATACTTTCGTTGGTAATCTCCCGCAGCATATCGGTCACGGTCATTGTCCCGTTCTGTACCTTGGCCTCGGCTGCACGGCGGATATTCCCACGCAGACGGATAATCTCGTCATCATCCGCCATCTGGCGGCGCATGGATACAATGCCCGCATCCTGCTGCGTAGCCTGCAGGCTAATGTTGAAAAGGAACACATCCCGGCCGGTCTCTATCTGTTGGCGGGTATTGTCTATCCTGCGGCGGTCGTTCTTCAACGTATACAGACTGCCGAAATTCCAGGACATGCGCACCCCCGCCATGTAATAGGCGTTGAATTCATCTTTCAGCATATTCAACCCCGGATTGCCGTATGCCCCTTGTACAAAAAGGCCGAAACGCGGCATCAACCGGGTGTTCAAGGCTGCCTCCTGCTGGTGGAGTTGCTCTCCCTGCGCATCGTACCAACGAAGTTCGGGGCGGTTGTTCATCTGCCGGTCTATGTTTTCTTCGGCAGCCGGTTTCAATAAAACCGTTTCGGAAGAGAGATCCTTGCCCGTAAAGGCAGCAAGCATGCTGAGGTATGCACGGCGGGTGGTCTCCAATTCCACACGGTGCTGCCTGGTGTTCAGTTGCTCTACGCTGACTGCATCCAGGTCGCTCAGGGTGGCGATGCCATTGGCTATATAGTCGGCTACCTGCTTGTGGGTTCTTCCTAAATCTTCTTGCAAGAGGCTGTTCTGTTTCAGCTGTTCGTCCAACAGCAGGATGCCGAAAAAGAGCTGGTTCACCCGGTCAGTCAAGGCATACATGTCTACATGCTGTTTTTCCAGTTCCACTTCCGAGGCGGCACGCGTCAATCGTTTTCTGGAACGTATATCCCCACCATCCCAGAGGACCTGCTGCACTTCGAGCATCACCTGATATTGGTCTTTCGAAGCAGTCTTGATGTCGAGATTAGGGATTTCGACCGGTAGCCGGGTGATGTCACTCTGGTACGTGGCCTTGCCGGATAGGGAAAACTGGGGCAAGTAACCTTTTCCGGCATTGGAGAGGTCGTACCCGCGTGCCTTTTCTATCAGTCCGTATTGCCTGACCAACGGATAATTGTCTTGCGCCCGGCGCTGGCACTCTTCCAACGTGAGCTGGGCATGTGCCAGCATGGCGGCAAAAGAAAGGGTAAAAAAGAAAACGGTTCGTTTCATATCCATTCTGTTTCTTGTTTATTCTACATGGTTTTGTTCTATACACATGCAAAGATAAAGGCATAACCCTATAACCTTACAATCCATTTGTGCGCAAAGATGTTCTAATAGTACGACATTTCGTATAAAAAGACAAATAATAGGAACACTTTATTATCTTTGCGGTGGGAAGTTACGAAAAGAGTGTAATTTATTGGAAATGAGCGTAGGTTAGTCGCTCTTGATAGTAATAGGTTACGAATTAGTTAGTTATCTACTGCATTATTCCTCTGTGCGTTGCGTAACCTTCAAAGAACTCTTCGTATGCAAAAGTAGCTATTTAATCCGAGATTTTGAAATAAACTCCCGGATTTTTTATTCTCTCATTCATAAGGTTTTCCGTAAAAGCGGTTTTATCCGTCGTTACATAATCGCAGCGGACAAGTCCTAACGAATATGTGCCGACTATCGCATAGCCGGAGAAAAGGGCATTGCCTCACGCCTAAACGAAGTTTAGACTGATGATGCAATGCCCCTTTCTTTTGTGGCTATGCCAAGAGGTGCTTTTACGAGTTTTCAGATGATTTTCTTTTTAGCTGTCCATTTGTGCCGGAAGCGGAAAGGATGCCGAGTGTGTCAGCTTGCCCCATGAATGAAGCAAGCGGCCACACACAGCCGGACAAACCGGGAAGAAAGACTGTTTCCACCCGACTGGACAAGTACAGTCGGATCGGAAACTGTCATACTTCCTTGTTGATGGTTTGCCCTTTTCACGCTTCCGGTGATGTCTTTTTCTTTCAGTCGGTTCTTCTTTTTTACGGATTTTCCCTGAAGTTTTTGTATTCCAATCTGCCTCTGTTTTCGTTTACCTCCATCTTGCGCCTTTCAGTAGAATCGCATCAGGCAGTCATTTTCGTTCTGGGCGCAAAGGTAATTCCGGGATTGGACGGGAAAGCAAGGTCAGGCCTCCTGTTTTCGGCAAAAATCTCCAGCCCTTCGGGTAGTATTTTGGCCGAAAAACCTTGCATTCCCTAATCCCTACATTCAAAAAGCACCCGAAACGAAAACGACCGACGCGAAAGAAAGACGCATAAAAAAAATGTCGGATAAACGAGAGGCAGATAAGATAGTTAGAAACCAACTCCCTCAGCTCTTGAATCCGCATAAAAAACAAAAAATCAAAAACAGCGAAGATATGACAGCAACGGCAGATTTCAAACAAACGGCGCAATACATCGGGCTTGCTATATGCGGTTTGATAATGCGCACCGCCTTCGGGGTGTCCGGCATCCTTTGGGGCATCATAAGAGAGATTGTAAACGGAGTGTTCCGAGTGGCGATAGGTGTAATCGTGGCTATCCTTTCCACCATTGCCTTCTTCGGCTTCATCCTTTGGTTATTCACCCTTTAACCCTTACCGATATGGCAAAGAGAAACAGCAAGACGGCAGCGCAGCAGTGCAGATATTACGAGGTGGACAACATCTTCGAGTATATGGTGGAAACGTACATCAACGGCAATTTCAGCACATTCCGTGAACTATACCACGAACTGAACAAGGACGCACGGAGGGACTTTATAGATTTCCTTCTCAGCGAGGTAGAGCCGACCTATTGGAGAGAGATACTGAAACAGACAATCTAAAAACAACAGCGATATGAAAGGGACAGACCATTTCAAGAGAACGATAAAGATGTATTTGGAACAGCGTGCGGAGGAAGATACGCTCTTTGCGAAGAAGTACCGCAACCCTGCCAAGAACATGGACGATTGCGTGACCCACATTCTGAACTATGTGCAGAAAAGCGGTTGCAACGGCTTCACTGACGGAGAGATTTTCGGGCAAGCCATCCACTACTATGAGGAAAACGAGATAGAGGTGGGCAAACCGATGAACTGCCAAGTGGTAGTGAACCACGTTGTAGAACTTGGAAAATCCAGTGTAAGCTGCCCCCTAAAACCAAGCGATTCTGCCCCCTTAAAACATTCAACAATGCCCCCTTAAAAAGTCTTGACCGATGGG